>JAZDIS010000269.1:0-5335 GCA_043804705.1 Pseudomonadota bacterium
CCGCTGGGGCCTCACCCAGGTGGTTTTCAACCCCGAGATCAATGCCGAGGTGCATGCCAAGGCGCACGGCATTAGAAGCGAATGGGTCCTTGCCATCCGGGGCCTGGTCGAGGCCCGGCCCGACGGCATGGTTAACCCAAAGCTGGCCACCGGTGAAATCGAAATCAGGGTAACAGAGCTGCGCATCCTCAACCAGAGCAAGACCCCGCCCTTTCCGCTGGATGAGGAAACCGAAATCTCCGAGAACCTGCGCCCCAAGTACCGCTACATCGACCTGCGGCGCCCCCGCATGGCCGAGAGCCTCATCATGCGTCACAAAGCATCCCAGGCCATCCGTACCTATCTCAACGGCGAAAACTTTCTTGGGATCGAGACCCCGGTTCTCACCCGCTCCACCCCGGAAGGGGCCAGGGATTATCTGGTGCCGAGCCGGGTCAACCAGGGCAAATTCTTCGCCCTGCCCCAGTCGCCGCAGCTTTTCAAGCAACTCCTGATGGTGGCGGGCATGGACCGCTACTACCAGATCGTCCGCTGTTTCCGCGATGAGGATCTGCGCGCCGACCGGCAGCCCGAGTTCACCCAGGTGGATATGGAGCTGTCCTTTGTCGAGGAGGAGGATATCTACAGTGTGGGCGAAGGGTTGATGCGGCTCTTGTTCAAGGAAACCATCGGCCTGGACCTCAGCCTGCCGTTTGCGCGCATGACCTATGCCGAAGCCATGAACCGTTACGGCTGCGACAAGCCGGATACCCGTTTCGGCTTTGAGCTGATCAGCCTCACCGAAGAGGTGCGCAACTGCGGCTTCCAGGTGTTCCGCACCGTGGTGGAAAAGGGCGGCATGGTCAAGGCCATCAACGCCAAGGGCTGCGCCCATTTTTCCCGCAAGGATCTGGACGACCTCACCGGTTACGTGGCCAATTTCGGGGCCAAAGGGTTGGCCTGGGTCAAGGTCAAGCCGGAGGGCGAATGGCAGTCTCCCATTGCCAAGTTCTTTTCCGGCGAGGAGCGGGCAGGCATGGCCAAAACCCTGGACGCCCAGACCGACGACCTGCTCTTTTTTGTCGCCGACCAGCCCAATGTCGTCCACCAGGCCCTGTCCGAGCTGCGGCTTGAACTGGGCCGCCGTCTCAACTTGATCGACAAGAAGCAGTTCAACTTCCTCTGGGTCTGCGACTTCCCGCTTTTGGAGTACGACCACGAGCAGAAGCGGCATACGGCCGTGCATCACCCATTTACCGCGCCAAACGAGGACGACATCCCCCTCATGGACACCGAGCCGGGCAAGATGCGCAGCCGCGCCTACGACCTGGTTTTAAACGGCACCGAAATCGGCGGCGGCTCCATCCGCATCCACCAGAAGGAGATGCAGGAACGGGTTTTTGCCGCTCTGGGCATTTCCGAGGAGGAAGTGGCCGACAAATTCGATTTTCTCGTCAAGGCGCTTGAGCTTGGCGCCCCGCCCCACGGCGGCATGGCCTTTGGTCTGGACCGCTTGATGATGATCCTCTTGGGCCGCGACTCCATCCGCGATGTTATCGCCTTCCCCAAGACCCAGAAGGCGACCTGCCCGCTCACCGAGGCTCCCTCCGCAGTGGCAAGGAAGCAGCTGACCGAGCTGGGGTTGCGGCCGGACTGGAAGGAATAGGCAGCTTCTCGCTGTAAACTGATAGCTGTCAGCTTACAGCGAGAATATCCGCCACCATCTCCCGGATCTGCGGCTCAGGATCCTCGGCCAGGGGCTTGATCCGGGCCAAGGCCTCGGGGGTGCCGATGATACCCAGCAGGTTCACGGCCTCACCGCGCATCCACGGGGTTTCCTCGGCAAGCACCGGGAGCAGGGACGGGATGGCCAGGGCCACTTCCTGCTTCCGAATCCCCTTCAGCGCCTCAAACAACACCGCCATCCCCATCCGCACCATAAACCGCTCGTCGCGCAACAGCTCGCCGCTCAGCGCGTAGAGCGAGGTGTCCTGCTTGAACATGGCCATGATGTTCTCCACATGGCCCAGCTCCAGAAAATCGGCGATAACCGCAATCAATTCCGCTTGTTCTTTTTCGTGCATGATCGTGTCTGTTGGTTTCAATCCCCGATATCGGGGATAAGCTCCTTGAAGGTGACCACCGAGGGGTAATCATCCGAGTGGGCAACCGGCTTGCGGCTGCTGGGGCGGGCGACAAAGATGAGAAAGCCCATGCCGTAGAGCCGGGCGGAGGCCAGCACCTTTGCGGTATCATCGGCCAGCATGGTTCTCTTTTTTTCATAACCAAGCATTGCTTCCAACCCCTGCCAGAAGACCGGATCTTCCTTGGCCATCCCGACCTCCTCCGCGCAGATGATCCGGTCGAAATAGCCGGCCAGCGCGGTTTTTTCCATCTTGATGGTCAGGGTCTTGCCGTGGGCGTTGGTCACCAGGTAGATCTTCTTGCCGGCCCCGCGGCAGAACTTGAGAAAAGCAATGACATGGGGATGGACGCCGATGAGGTGATTGATCTTCATCTTGAGGGCCGGGATATCGAGGCCCAGCTCGTTGGACCAAAAATCCAGGTCGGTCCAGGCCAGGGTGCCCTCCCGACCCTTGTACTTGGCCAGCAGCTCCTGCCTTGCTCCGTCGATGGAAAGATCGTGCTCCAGAGCATAGTGCTCCGGCACATAATGCTCCCAGAAATAATCGTCAAAATGGCGGTCCAGCAGGGTGCCGTCCATGTCCAGCAGGACCGTGTCTATTGCCTGCCAATCCAGAAGTGGTGTTTTCGTCATATGCGCTCATCAGGCCAAAAAATTCCCTCCCCCCGGGCGGGGGAGGGTTAGGGAGAGGGAGAGTCAATTTGCGGAGTCTTGCAAGAGGCTTACTTATCCAGATCCCGGTGGTACAGCTTCACCTGCCATTTCCCCCCGGCTACATGGCGGTGGATTTCTTCGGCTACCGCCACGGAGCGATGTTTCCCGCCGGTGCAGCCCACGGCGATGGTGAGGTAGGCCTTGCCGGCCTGCTCAAATTCGGGGAGGAGAAAATCAAGCAGGGTGAAGATGTGGGCGAGAAATTGGCGGCCGCTTTTATTTTCCAGGGCATGGGCAGCCACCGCCGCCTCCAGGCCGGTTTTTTCCTTGAGTTCCGCCGCATAATAGGGGTTTGGCAAAAAACGGACATCAAAGAGCAGGTCCGCCTCGCTTGGCAGCCCATGCTTATGGCCAAAGGAGAGGATGTTGACCCGCATGGCGGCAACCGGGGCAGCGTTGTGCAGCAAAAGCTTGTGCCGCAACTCGGTGGGGGTGAGGCTGCTGGTATCAATCACCCGGTCGGCCAATTGGCGAAGTCCGGCCAGCCGCTTCTTCTCCGAGGAGATCCCGTCTTGAACCAACCCGGCCTGGGCCAGGGGATGGGCGCGCCGCAGCTGGCTGTAACGGCGGAGCAGAACGGTATCGTTTGCCTCGAGAAAAATGATCTGCGCCAGCGTGGCCTTCGGCTGGACATCCTTGAGGACTCCGGCCAGGGCCGGGGCAAGTTCGGCATCCCTGGCATCCATGACCAGGGCCAGGCGGTGCGGGCCGTCTGCCCGCCTGGCCATGCCGTCGAGCAGGGGAAGGAGGAGAAAAACCGGAAGATTGTCGATGCACAAAAAACCGGCATCTTCAAAAACATTGAGGGCCGTGGATTTGCCTGCCCCGGAAAGGCCGGTGATGATGGTCAGGGTCAGGGGCGGACTGTTGTTGGCTTCATGCATGGCGTTGTTATAGGGCGCAAGGGAAGGGGAGACACCGGCATCCGGCTCAGCTCAGCTTGGGTTTTTTCCGGAACTTTGAAGGAAGAATCCCCATCTGCTCCCGGTACTTGGCCACGGTGCGGCGGGCCAGCTTGATATCCTCCTTGGCGAAGATGTCGGCGATGGCATTGTCGCTCAGGGGGTCTTGATGGTTTTCGGCCTGAATGATGGTGCGGATGCGCTCCTTGATGCTTTCCGAGGCCATGGCGTCTCCGCCGTCATGGCGGCTGATGGAGGAGTTGAAGAAGTATTTCAGCTCAAAGGTGCCTTGGGGGGTGTGCACGTACTTGTTGCTCGTCACCCGGCTGATCGTCGATTCGTGCATGCCGAGATCCTCGGCCACGTCGCGGAGAACCAGGGGCCTGAGGCAGGCGACCCCCTTTTCAAAAAAATCGAGCTGAAACTTGAGCAGCGATTCCACCACCCGGTAGATGGTGCGCTGCCGTTGGTGGATACTTTTTATCAGCCACAGGGCGGACTTCAGCTTGTCCTGCACATAATTTTTGGTATCGGCCGGGGCGCCGGAATCCTTTTTCAGGATATCCTTGTAATAGTTGCTGACCTTGAGGCGGGGCAGACCTTCGTCGTTGAGGAGAATGACATATTCCCCGCCGATCTTATGCACATAGACATCCGGGATGATGTACTGGGGCTCCTCTTCGGAATAGATCCGGCCCGGATGCGGGTCCAGCGCGGTGATCACCTTGATCGCGGCGAGGATTTCCTCAATGGGCCGGCCTGTGGCCTTGGCAATGGCGGCGAAATTTCTGTTTTCCAGGGTATGCAGATGTTCCCGGACGATGGTGGCGGCCAGAGAACCCCCCAGCCCCAACCGGGCAAGCTGCAACAACAGGCAATCCTTGAGATCCCTGGCCCCGACCCCGGCCGGGCCCATTTCCTGGACAACGGTGATCAGCCGCTGGGCCATCTCCGGCTCACAGCCCGTGCCTTCGGCAATTTCCGCCGCCGTCACCACCAGAAAACCGTCCCGGTCAAGGTTGCCGATGACGAAATGCCCGATCTCCTTTTCTTCTTCCGTAAGATGGGAAAGGGTCAGCTGCCAGGAAAGATGGGAGTGGAGGTCCGGTTTGGTGGTCAGGATGTCAAGACGGGAGGGCAGGTCGTTGTCATCCTTGCCCCGGGTGGAGAAGCCGCTTTCATACTCGTTGCTGTAATTTTCCCAGTCTATTTCTCTGAGGGAGGAGTCGCTTTCCATCTGGACCTCGGCGGTCCTTTCCGGCTCGGGCGGCGGGGTGTCCATCGCCTCGTGGCCATGGCCTTCCTGCTCTGGCTCGCCCTGGTCCTGGCTGTCCATGGCTTCTTCCAGCACAGGGTTGATTTCGATTTCCTGCTGGATTGTTTCGGCAAGCTCAAGCCTGGAGAGCTGGAGCAATTTGATGGCCTGTTGCAACTGGGGAGTCATCACCAGCTGCTGGCTGAGTTTCAGTTGCTGTCTCAGTTCAAGAGCCATGTCTGCCGAATTCCTTTACCGTAACAAAAACAAAAAGCTGAGGCCGTCGCGGGATTGCGAGGCTCTTATTAAGAGTATACTCCATGACGGCAAGGTTTTTGC
>JAZDIS010000270.1:0-5086 GCA_043804705.1 Pseudomonadota bacterium
CAGTTCCTCCATGGTTAAATTTCCATGGAGTCGTTAACACGGGAGGGGTCAATTTTCGACGCCGATTTCTCTCATAAAGGGGTCATTATTCCACGCCGATTAACAGGCTGAGTCCGGCAAGAGCCAGCTGGCGTTGATGTACGGCTCTGGAAAAGGAGAATTGCAGTGCGGCCAGAGCGTGGTCAGTTGTCAAGCGAAACTGGTCAAGCAGCGGGGTGGGGTCTCCCAGTACTTTTTGGTGAGTTTCAATGGTGCGGCGGAAACCCGCCAATCTGTCCACAACCGTTTTCGTCAGCCGGTTGCCGAGATTGCATACTTGGGCGTACAGTTGGGTCCGGCTGGGAACAATTGCCTCGGCGGCGGCGGTAGGGGTTGGTGCTCGGAAGTCCGCGACCAGGTCGGCAATGGTGAAGTCAACTTCATGACCGATTGCCGAGACAACCGGGATGCGCGAACCGGCAATGGCCCGGGCGAGCTTTTCTTCGTTGAAGGTCCACAGATCTTCCAGGGAGCCGCCTCCACGGCAGAGAACGATCACATCATTTTGCCCCCTTTCGTTACAGAGGGTGATGGCCTCGATGATGTCTTCCAGTGCTTCGCTCCCCTGCACCCGGACCGGGATAATCTCCACGGGAACAGCGGCGCATCTTTTTTGGGCCATGGCGAGAAAATCATGCACTACCGCCCCGGTTGGCGAGGTGATAAGGGCTATTTTCTCGGGCAGTAACGGCAGGGGTCTTTTTTGTTCTCCGGCAAAGAGGCCTTCGGCGGCCAATTTGCGTTTGAGAAGGTCGAAGGCAAGCTGCAATGCTCCCGCGCCCTTTGCCGCAAGGACGTCCACCATGAGCTGATATTCGCCGCGGGCTTCATACAAAGAGATTCGGCCCCGGCAGACCACCTGCATGCCGTCCTCGGGGGTGCAGTTGAGGTAGCGCTGCTGGGGCTTGAAGAGCACCGCTTTTATCTGGGCTGCTTCATCCTTGAGGGTGAAGTAGAGATGGCCGGAGTAAGGACAACGCAGGTTGGATATCTCGCCGGCCACGGTCACGAAAGGAAAGGAAACCTCAAGTACCCCGCGGATTGACTGGGTAAGTTCGCTGACTGTTTGGATCCGGCCGCTTGCGTTGTGCATGTTCATTACCTAGCATGACCGGCATGGCAGGGACAAGTTTTTTGTTCCGCATTCGTCCTCTGCCGCCATCGCTTTTGGGCCGGAGGCAGTGAAGAGAGACTTAAAATGGCGGATGCTTTTTTGGGACAGAAAAGGTATAGTGTCGGCAAATTTCGTTGTTTCAGGGGAAAAACGTAAGCAGTGTAACGGCGAGGGGTTGAAGCATGTCTGAGCAAAATACCTATTTTCAACAAGAGATTCTGAACAAGCCTTTACAGAAACACGGATTGCTCGAGGAGTTCAATCTGCCTCCAAAGGCAATCCTGTTTATCCGGAATAACAAACGGAATATAATAATCGGCCTACTGTGTTGTGTGCTGGCAATTATGGGCTGGTCCTCTCTCCGTTATTATCTGGCACGGCAAGATGATCGGGCCGCCGCCCTGCTGGCCGAGGCGATTGGCCAGGGTGTGGTTGAGCAACGCAAGGTGCTTTTGCAGAAGGTTGTTGATGAGTACGGGAGGACAGGCTCTGCCATGTGGGCAAGGGTTGAGACGGGGCATCTTGCCTTTGATGCGCAACAATATGATGAGGCCATCCGGATCTATCTTGGGGTACGTGATGATCTATCCAAATCGAGCCCGGTTTTCCCCTTGGTGCAGTTGAATCTGGCCCAGGCCTATGAAAATAAGAATGCCCTGCCCGAGGCCCTTGCCGTCTATCAGGCTTTGGCCGGGATCAAGGGGTTTGCCGGGGAGGCGTATCTGGCCATGGGCAGGATTCATGAGCTCCAGAAGGACGTGCCCCAGGCAAAAGAGATGTATGGCAAGGTGCTGACCGAGGAAGGGGTTTCTCCGGCGGTCAAGGAAAAGGTCCAGGCCAAGCTCGACCGGCTTTAGATTTCTGCTGTTGCTGGATAATCCGGAAAAACCCGACACGGTACAGATTGCGCAATGGATATTATCCGCACCCCTGCCGAGATGACAGCCTGGGCAAACAGTACTTTAGGCGCCGGACAGACAATCGGCCTGGTGCCCACCATGGGCTTTTTTCATGAGGGCCATTTGCGGTTGATGCGCAAGGCCGGAGAGAAGGCCGACCGGACGGTGGTGAGCCTGTTTGTCAACCCGATCCAGTTTGGCGCCAACGAAGATCTGGACAGGTATCCTCGCGATTTTTCCAGGGATTGTCAGCTTGCGGAGGCCGAAGGGGTGGATGTTCTTTTTGCCCCCGAGATTCAGGAGATGTATCAACCGGAGGCCGACACCAGAGTGATTGTCTCGGGATTAACGGATGTCCTGTGCGGCAAGAGTCGTCCGGGGCATTTTGCCGGAGTGACCACTGTTGTCGCCAAGCTTTTCCACATCATCAAGCCGCATTGTGCTGTTTTCGGCAGAAAGGATTTTCAGCAGTTGGCGGTGATAGAGAGGATGGTGGCGGATCTCAACTGGGACGTGGAGATCATCGGGCATCCCATTGTCCGGGAGCGGGACGGTCTGGCCATGAGTTCCCGGAACACCTATCTTTCTGTCCCGGAGCGGCAGGCGGCACTGTGTCTTTTTCGGGCCATCGGCCATGCCAGAAGACGGGTGCGGACAGGGTCTGTTGAGGCACAGGTTCTGTTGTTGGAAGTGGAGGAGTTGTTGCAGCAGGAGGCGGTGGCCATTGAATATGTAAGCCTCGTTGATCAGGCGACCTTGCGGCCCCAGGCCGTGTTGCGAAAAGGTGCGGTGTTGGCCATGGCCATAAAGGTTGGGGCGACACGCTTGATCGACAACGATAATCTTTTTGAGGAAAACTGAGAGAACGACAATGTTGCAATACATGTTAAAATCAAAGATTCACCGGGCCACGGTGATTGAGGCTGATCTCAACTATGAGGGCAGCCTCACGGTGGACAGGAATCTGATGGACGCAGTTGGTCTTTCCCCCTACGAGCGGGTGAATATCTACAACATCAACAACGGCGAGCGCTTTGACACCTATGTGCTCGAAGGGGTGGCCGGTTCGGGGATGATTGGCCTCAACGGCGCGGCTGCCCGCAAGGGGCTGGCCGGCGATCTGATTATCATTGTCAGCTATGCCTTATATGCCCCGGCGGAACTGGGCGGATACAAACCCAGAATCGTCGTGCTTGACAAGGACAACCAGATCAAGAAGGTGATGCATGTCGAGGAAGCGCAACATCCGTACCGTGGTTAGTTCCCTTCGCGGGATTTGTTCCGGCGTGTCCTGCCTGGGTGTCATTGTCCCCCCTTGTCGCCGGCGTATGCCATTTTTTCTTCGATAAACAGTCATGATCCTTCTCGTTGCCGCCACGGAGATGGAAGCCTTGCCTTTGGCCGGAAAAAAGACCGGCCAGCCCCATGAGCTTTTTGTCGCTGGTATAGGGCCGCTTGAGACAGCGGTTCGCCTTACGCGCCGGCTGGGTGAGGGGAGGCGGGATGATATCTCTCTGGTTATCAATTTTGGCGTGGCCGGGGCCTATGCCGGTTCCGGGGCTGGGTTGCTTGATATCTGTCTGGCCGAGAGCGAGGTTCTTGGAGATTTTGGGATCTGCCACGCAGAAAGCATTGAGTCTTTTGGTGGGCAATTGGTAAGCAAAACCGTTTTTTCCTTAGACCGGCGGTACCTTGTCCAGGCTTTGGAAATTCTTGGGCGTCAGGGGTACAGAGGTAAAAAAGGCGTGTTCGTTACGGTCAATGGGGCCAGTGCCACGGCAAGGCGTGGCGCCATGTTGCGCGCTGTCCATAACGGCTTGTGCGAGAACATGGAAGGCGGGGCGGTGGCCAGGGTCTGCGATGAGTTTGCACTTCCCTGCCTGGAAATGCGCTGCATCAGTAACATGGTGGAAGACCGCAATGTTGCGAACTGGCAGCTTGCCGCTGCCGTGCAAAAATGTGGAGATGCTGTTTCTCTGTTCATCGACCACATCGTCATCTGACTCAGGCAGAAAATTCGTGTCACTTCTTTCAGAAAAAAACGGCCTTACTCTGGGCTTCTCTCCTTGTCCCAACGATACGTTCATCTTTCATGCCCTGGTGCATGGTCAGGCGTGCGATGGCTTGCCGAATTTTGCCGAGGCGGCGCTGGCCGATGTCGAAACCCTGAATGAGTGGGCGCTTGCCGGGCGGCTTGATGTAACCAAACTTTCGTTCCATGCTTTGGGGCATGTCCTTGATCGTTATGTCCTGCTCATGGCCGGAAGCGCTCTTGGCCGGGGCTGCGGCCCCCTGCTGGTTGCGCGAGAAAATTTTCCCCCGGCAACGTTGCCCCGCCTGACCATCGCCATTCCAGGCAGGTACACCACGGCGGCCTTGCTGCTGCGGATGTATTCCCCTGTTGCCCTGACGACCCGGGTGATGCGTTTTGACGAGATCATGCCCGCCATTGCGGCAGGCGAGGTCGATGCCGGGGTGATCATCCATGAGAGCCGTTTCACCTTTCAGGAGCATGGCCTGTTGCTGCTTCAGGATCTAGGCGTCTGGTGGGAACAGGAGACAGGCTTTCCCATTCCGTTGGGCGGTATTGTGGCCAAGCGGTCTCTGGGCAAGGAGAAAATTCAGGCAATTAACCGGTGTATCCGCGCCAGTGTTTCGTCCGCCTTTGCCAACCCGGAGGCGGGTATGCCCTATATCCGGCGACACGCCCAGGAGCTTGACGACAAGGTAATCAAGGATCACATCGGTCTCTATGTGAATCCGTTTTCCGTTGATCTGGGGGCGGAAGGGGTTGCCGCAGTGCGGGAATTTCTAAAACGAGGGCGGCAACTTGGAATTTTTCCGCCGCAGAGTTCCGTTCTGCCCTTAACCTGCAATGAACTGTGCTGAACTCGTGAAAAGGGAAAAGGCCACAGGTCCGTAACACAGGTACGCGGGGCTATGACGAGACTCCGATGGTAACGAGTTACAGCAGCGAAGCAATACCTGTTATCATCACGGTTTTTTTGCGATTTCAACAATTATAAAGCCCGTG
>JAZDIS010000271.1:0-3901 GCA_043804705.1 Pseudomonadota bacterium
CTTGCACAGCCGCCGCCCGCTTCCCATCCTGGCCATGCTTTCCTGTTTCACCCTGTTGCTTTCCGGCTATACGCCGCTGCCGAAACGGCATGGCAACTCGACACAGATCTCGTTTTTGGCCGTTGGAAATGGCAGCGCCACGACCGTGGAACAACCCGGCAACGGCGTCACCCTCATCGACGGCGGCGGCCCGCCCACCGGGCTTTTCAATGTGGGCGAACGGGTGATCGCGCCATTTTTATGGCACAGGCAAATCAGACAAGTAGAACAGATTATCCTCACCCATGCCCATGCCGATCATTTTAACGGTCTGCCCTGGATCATCAAAAGATTTAAGCCGAAGGTGCTCTGGCTCAGCGAAACCAGCGGTCAGGAACCGGGCTTTACCGCTTTTCTGCGTGAGGCGGCACAGGCCGGTTGCCAGGTTCGGATTGCCAGGGCAGGGGAAGTGCTTGCCACCGGGAGCAACGGCTTTGCCATCACCTGCCTGGCCAACCTGGCCCTTGTCGAAGACAAAGACCAGATCACGGGCAAGAAAGCAATCCAGGACAACCCGAACAACAGAGGGCTGGTCCTGCGCCTGGACAATGGCGGCCACACCTTTCTTTTTCCTGGGGATATCGAAAAGGACTACGAAGAACACATCTTAAAAAAGAGAGACCGGCTCAAGGCCGATGTCCTGCTGATGCCCCATCATGGCCTGAGCTCATCCGGCAGCGCCGTGTTCATGGAGGCCGTTAACCCGCGCTACTGCGTGATGTCAACGGGCAAGAAAGAGCCGTTTCCCCCGGTGCAGTATCAGGACTCCGGCGCAGACCTCTTTTCCACGGCTCGACATGGCAGCATTTTTTTCCTTTCCGACGGAAAAACCATAACCGCCCACCCCTACCGGGCCACCACGGGCTCACAGGAGACCTTGTGAATTCAAGAGCGCCAGCCTTTAGGCATCGGTAAAATCCGTGGGCGGCTTCTTGAGAAACTGGACAAACTTGCTCTTGTCAATGCAGTTTATGTAAGCGTCATCTCCGGAAATCCAGCCTTTTTTGATCAAATCCATAATCGCATCATCCAGGGTCTGCATCCCGAATTTTTTGCCGGTCTGCATGGCGGAGGGGATCTGATAGGTCTTGCCTTCGCGGATCAGGTTCCGCACCGCCGGAGTGCAGATCAGAATCTCCAGCGCGGCGCAGCGCCCCTTGATGTCCACCCGCTTGAAAAGGGTTTGAGAAACAACGGCCTTCAGAGCATCCGCCAGGGTGGAACGGACCTGGGCCTGCTGGCTGGACGGGAATATCTCGATGATCCTGTCCACGGTCTTATTGGCATTCAGGGTGTGCAGGGTGCCAAAGACCAGATGGCCGGTCATGGCCGCTTCCATGGCCAGAGCAATGGTTTCCAGATCGCGCATTTCGCCGACCATGATGATGTCGGGGTCTTCACGGAGCGCGCCGCGCAGAGCCGCGGAAAAAGACTGGGTGTGCAACCCCACCTCCCGGTGGTTGACGATGCAGTTCTGGCTTTTGTGTACAAACTCTATGGGATCTTCGATGGTCAGGATATGATCCTTCCTCATCTTGTTGGCCTGATCGACAATGGCGGCCAGAGTAGTCGATTTACCGCTGCCCGTGGGCCCGGTCACCAGAACCATCCCTTTGGGCAGGGTGGCGAGCTGCGAAACAACCAAGGGCAGACCCAACTGGTCGCAGCCCAGAATATTGCTTGGAATCTCGCGGAATACCGCGCCGATCCCATATTTCTGCATGAAAAGGTTACCACGGTAGCGGGCCAGCCCGGAAATTTCGTAGCCGAAATCCACATCGCCGGTTTCCTCGAAAACCTTCACCTTTTCCTCGGTAACAATCTCATAGAGCATGGCCTTGAGTTCATCGTTGTCCAGAACCTTGTACTTAACCCGCTCCATCTCGCCCCGGATACGAAGGATCGGCTGCTGCCCGGAGACCATATGCAGGTCCGAGGCGCCCTGTTCGTTCATCAGTTTAAAAAAAGCATCGATCTGAGCCATGCAGAAAACTCCTGTAATCATCCGGTTGAAGGTCTCTGGAGAGACAAGCCCAGGAAAGGAGGACTCATCCGTACAGCATTTACACACAAGTAGTGTTAGTATATAGATTCGTGCAAAATTACTCCACGCAAAAAATCAAGGCCATGGGCAAATAGTATACCTACAAAATGACGCCGTTCATCGATCTGCATACCCACTCAACCTGTTCGGACGGGCTGCTGACCCCGACCGCCCTGGTAACCCTTGCCGGACGCCGGGGGCTTGCGGCCATCGCCCTCACCGATCACGACACGGTCACGGGACTTCCCGAGGCTCTTGCCCACGGCACCGTCACCGGGGTTGAGGTTATCACGGGAATAGAGATAAGCAGCGACCTCGAGGGGGTTTCCCTCCATATCCTGGGCTACGGCTTCAAACATGAACATCCCGGCTTCCTCGCCTTTCTGGAAAGACTGCAACAGTCCCGGCGCAACCGCAACCAGGGAATACTGGAACGCCTCCAAGCACTGGGCATCTCCATAACCAACGAGGAGCTGAGCCGGATTGCCGGAGACCAGATAGGCCGCCCCCACTTCGCCCGCCTGCTTGTGCAAAAGGGCCGGGCCAATAATTTCCAGGACGCCTTCAGCCGTTACCTCAAACGCGGCGGTCCCGCCTTTGTGGAACATGCCAAACCTCCGGCGGAAGAAGTGATCGGTATAATTGCCGAGGCCGATGGTCTGGCAGTGCTCGCCCATCCGGCCTGCTCGGACCCGGGCCTTGAGAAAATCCCCGCCCTTGTTTCCCAGCTCAAGGATTTCGGGCTGGCGGGGATTGAGACCCTCTACCCCACCCACTCAAAAAAAGTCTGCCGCTTTCTGCAAACGCTGGCTGCACAACACGGTTTGCTCATCAGCGGCGGCACGGATTATCATGGCGACACACACTCGGTCACCCCTTTGGGCGGCAATGCCAAAACCATCCGCGTCCCCCTCCAGCTCCTGCATGATATCAAGCAAAGGCTGGCAACCATTGCTGTGGCGCACCGGTAAGCTGCCCCATCCCACCCAAAAACTTATTCTTCAAGACCCCTCTCTCCTTTTTTACGAAGAAACGGGATTGACTTCCTGACCAGCCGACAGTACTACAAATAAGTTCTCGCAGGTCTTGCCCGGGGAACCTTTGCTCAAACCGGAAGATTTTTCGTTTTTTACACCTTGGGAGCCGATAACTGCCAACGACGGGTGATCGCATGACAGGCGACGAATACATCCTCTCCATCCTCAAAAAATATACAGTTCCACGCGGGCCTGAATCCGCCGCGGAACAAACAGCAAGCCGCATTGCCCCCAAGATACAACGCTGGGCGGGAGACTGGCTGGCCTCCCTGTCGTATTCCGGTTCTTACGCGAAGCAGACCGCCGTGCATGGCGGAACCGATGTGGATCTCTTTATCTCCTTAAAACCAGAGATGCCGGGGACCTTGAAAAAGATCCATGACGAGCTGTTTACCCTGGCCGCACTGCATGGCTGGAATCCACGCCGTCGGGATGTTTCCATTGGTATTTCCATAAACGGGCTGAACCTCGATTTGATTCCCGGACGAATACAAGCAGGGGATGAAAGCTATCATGACCTGTATTGGTTCAAATCCGATTCCCGACGGCAAACCAACGTAAACCTCCACGTGGATACTGTCGCCAAGTCACATCGCCTTGGTGAAATCCAGGCAATCAAGAGATGGCGGCACATCCACCAGCTTGACTGGCCATCCTTATATCTCGAGCTTTTCGTGATGAACGCCCTGACAGGAAGAGGCACGGATTCTCTCGCCCATAACCTTCTGCATGCCCTTGATTCGATCGGGGAAACGCTGGAGACAACATGCATCGTTGATCC
>JAZDIS010000272.1:0-11476 GCA_043804705.1 Pseudomonadota bacterium
TCAAGCCCGGTGGCCAGCACCTTGCCGGTTCTCGCGTCCAGCAGCTCGGCGTCCTCGCCGTTGCTCACCACGACCAGGGGGATTATTTGGCTCTCTTCGAGCACCCTGGCCGCCGCAATGGCCGGACGTTCCCGGGTTACCAGGGAGCCGGGGCCGTAGCGGAGCACCAGCACCCGCTGCTCCGCAATGCTCACCACGATGTCGATTTTGGAGGCCACGAATTGGTGGGCGAACAGGGTTTCAATCCTGCGCCGCATGGTAAGTTCGTCTTTGGCAAAACCCCGTTCTTCCACCAACAGCCGGGCCAGCTTCTGACGGTAGCGCTCGTCGTCGGTGTCCACCAGCGATTCGCCGGTGACGTAATCGACGAGGTTGCCGTAGATCATGTGGTGCGTGGGAATGTCCGCCATAACTTCCATGCCCCAAAATAAAAAAAAGAGGAGGCCGCAGCCCCCTCTTTGAGAAAGGCCGTCCCGGATTCGAGAAAGCGGCCTCTATATAATACCGCTTTCTTAGAGAGTCAGCCAGGACTCGCTGAACACGTTCTGGCCGGAGAGAACCTTATAGGTTTTATAGTGCTCCAGCGCGGTGCCGGTCAGACCTGCGGGATCGGGATCATTGCCGTCCATCATGCCGTGGACCATGTCCACCAGGTTCTGGCGCTCGCCCTTGCAGATCGCCATCAGCTCGCTGTCGTAGGAGTTGACGATGGCGGTGGTGATCCCGTGCTTCATCAGCATGATCAGGTAGGTGCGGTCCAGGTACTTGCGCAGGTGCTCGGCCACGCCGTTACTGACATTGGACAGACCCACGGTGGAGCCTGCGCCAGGGGCGATTTCCTGGAGCATGGACATGAACTCAAGACCGGAGGCGATCTGGTCGGCGCCCAGGGTGATGGGGGTGCCGATCGGGTCGAAGAGCATCTTTTCGTTGGGGATGCCTGCCTCGGCCAGGGCCATCATCAGATCAACGGCCATGGCGCAGCGCTCGTTGGAGTCGCGGGGCATGCCGTCCGGGCCCCAGAGCAGGGCGATGACGTTGCAGCCAGCCTCGGCGGCAACGGGGATCAGCTTTTCCATCCGCTCGGGCTGGGCGGAGATGGAGTTCATGATCGCGGCTTCGCGGTTTTTCACGACCTTGAACCCGGCGGCCATGGCGTCGGTGTTGGTGGTGTCCAGGCAGAGGGGCACGGAGCTTGCCGCTTCCACGGTCTGCACAATCCAAGGCATCAGCTCGATTCCGTCCTTGCGGGCCGGTCCGATGTTGAGATCCAGGTAGGAGGCGCCGGCGGCGGACTCTTCCTTGGCCATCTCCTGAACCGGGGCCGGGTTCCGTTCCTTCATGGCGGTGCCGCTTCTTTTACCCATGATGTTGATGCTTTCCGCGATGGCTGCTACCTTCATTGTTTTCTCCCGTGCTGTGGTTTCAATCGTATTATATATTTAGGAGCCGTTACGGCTCTTTATGCCGTTCTTCTCATTGCCATAGCTATCGTGTGCCATCAACGGCCTTTTCCCGCTCCCGATGGAAACGGCGGGTTTCCCGAGTGTAAGAGTGCATGGTAACGTGGGAAAATAGCGTTTTACAAAAAGGATGTCAACAGGCAACAGGGCGAAGCGGTGTAAAAAAGTATCGCGCCGGCAAGGAAATCGGTGGATATACCTAGCGGGATGCAACAACTCCTTGACCCGTTCGTGGGGAGTGCAGCCAATAAAAATTTGCGGCCGGGCTGCGCTTGCTTTGGTAATCAGAAGGCAACATGGCCAGGCACCTTTTTGATCGGCGGCCTGGTCATGTTGGGCTGAAAAAATATATTAAAAACGAATTAACGCCGTCCGCCGCCCATACCTCCGCCCATACCTCCGCCCATACCTCCGCCCATGCCGCCCCCTGCGCCGGAGCCTCTGCCCTGTCCTTGGCCGGATTTGCGGCCCGATCCGTCACGCGGGGCATTCTCGGGCTGGCCCATGGCCTTTTGCCTTTCTTCCGGACTCATCTGTTGCACCCGTTTCTGCCATTCGTTCTGGAAGGCGTTTCGTTCTTCCACCGTGGTCTGCTGCATGGTGCCGCGCTTTGCCGCCAGCTCTTCGTTGCTCATGGCGCTGTAGTCGGTAGCCGCCCAAGCCAGGGTGGCGGCGCTGAGCAGAGAGAACGCCAGGATGGCGCCGAGCTTTTTCGATCCTGTATTTTTTTTCATATCTGAAGCCTCCTTTGATGCAAGAGAAAAGAGATCTGCCTGGTATTTCATGCCCGGCAGGTCATGGGGTGCTATTGCGCGCTGGTTGTGTTCAGGCGTGATCCGTCCTGAAGGCCACGACCGTTGCCGGGACGGGTGGTGGAGCCGTTGGCGGTCGTGCCGCTGTTCAGAAAGGTGCCATCGCGGCGCTGCGAATCAGCCGGGCGGGTGATTGTACCGGCGGCTGTTCCGCTGACAGAGGCGCCCCTGCCCGCACCGCCGCCTCCTCTGCCCGCCGCGAAAACCTCGCCCACGCAGAGTGCCGCCACAATTGCCATTACTGCCGCCGAAGTGATGATCCGTGCTTTCATGATGTTGATTCTCCTTGCGTTTTTCAAGTGTAGGCAGTGTGCGCTGGGAAACACGCTGTCCGGAATTATACTCTGCAGCCTGTACTTCACGAAGCATGCCATCGTCTGCGATCATGGAGTTATTCCCTTGAATCAGCGTGGATAATTTCCGGCCTGGTTGTTGGCGATTTCTTCCGGCCATGGGGGAGTCGTGGGTAAAATATATCCATGTGGAAGCAAGCATGCGGATAGTTTTTGCGCAGCGTGGCAGTTTGTCGCGGATATCCCTCGGCGTTTCACGTGAAACGTGGAAGAAATCAACAGGAGCAAACGGACGATGGCCATGGCGGCCAGGGGCGGAAAATCCCTGTGCTGTAAAGGAAGAGCGGAGGAGAGCGTGGGGGTGTCAACAGGTTTTCAACAGCCGATCAACAAAAAATAAACACCTTTTCAACAGTTTTTTGGCGGCGAATCAAGCAGGGAACTGCGCCGGGCGCAGCCATTTTTTTAACAACAGGCGGGCGCAGTCGCCCACCAGGCGCGGGGTGATGCCGGCGGCGGGGATGGAGGCAGGGGCGGCAGCCGGCCCGCTCCGGATGACCACGGCCTCGGCCAGGTAGTGGAGATGCCAGCCCGCCTGGTGCGCCCGCAGGCAATAATCGGCATCGGCGTAGTGCGCGGCAAAGCCTTCGTCCAACAGGCCGATCTCCTCCACCACCTCCCTCCGGATCACCAGGCAGGTATCCAGAAGCCATTTCGCCTCGAAGGAGCGCAGGTGGTCCTGTTCCGTGAGCAGATGACGGGCGAGGATGACGGGAGCAGCCGCAAGCAACCTTCCCAAGGGGGTGTGCAGACAGAGGGTCGTGGCCAGGGTCGGGGCGGAACGCACCGAGGGGAGGACCATGCCCTGGGCGTCAACGATGCGGGGCGCGGCCAACCCCGCCTCCGGGGTTTCATCGAGAAAATGGATCAGCGCGTCGAGGCTGCCGGGTTGCGGACGGAGATTTTCATCCCAGAAGGAGAGATAGCGGGCCGTGGCCAACCGGCAGGCGTGGTTGCGCGCCTTGGCCTGATGCTCCCCCCCGCTGCCTTCCAGAATGACGATCTCCGGAAAGGCACGTTCCAGGCGGGCCAGGGCGGGGTGCTCGGGCTGAGCGGCTACCACGATGATCTCCAGGGCCACCTGGCTGGCCTGGGGCAGGAGTGCGTCCAGAAAGGGGAACAGCCCTTCGGGCTGGGCCGGGTTGTGGATCAGGCAGATCGCCAGGTCGGGTTCAATGTTTTCCATGGTTGTTGATGAACTCGCAAAAAAATCTCGCCTGGGATTGGCATTATCTTTTGGCATGGCGGTAAATTCAGCAGCACCGGAGATGCGCGGAAGAGGTCTGCGAAGTGTGCTGTTGCACATGAGCAGGCCGATGACAACGCAGATGCGGTGCTGCTGAATTTACCGCGGCAGTTTGTCCCGGACGGTGGGAAAAAGCGCCATGTCGGTGTGGGGCAAAAAGAGCGAGGCCATGTAGTGGTTCATGAACTGGGCGCTTTCCGAAAGCTCCAGGTTGGTGAGCAGCGAGCTGACCATCATCCGTTCCCGGAAGCGGAGATGGTCGGTGAGGCTGATCTGGCAACCGAGCATGGAGGCGTTGCCCAGGTAGTAGAACTTGTCGCGGTCGATGTCCGGCAGCAGCCCGATGCAGATCGCCTGTTCGAGATCAATGTAGGCCCCGAAGTTGCCGGCCATGATCACCCGGTCCAGATCGGCAAAGGTCATGCCCACCGATTCCAGCAGGGTGACGTAGCCCGCGTACATGGCGCCCTTGGCCCTGGTCAGGTTGTCCAGATCCACCTCGGTGATGGCGATGTCCTCGCCCATGAGGGTGTCCTTGGCCCAGGCCAGCACGTACTCGTAGCCGTCTATCCCCTGGCGGATACGGGGATGGTCGAGGCTGCGGTTGAACTTGCCCTGCTGGTCGATGACCCCGGCCTCCAGCAGCTCGGCCACGATGGCGATGAGCCCGGAGCCGCAGATGCCGCAGGGCTTGATGCGGTCGATGGTGATGATCATCGGCTCCAGGGTTTCGGGGTGGATGTGGAAGTTCTCGATGGCCCCGGCGTTGGCCCGCATCCCGTGGCGGATGCCGCCCCCCTCGAAGGCCGGGCCCGCGGAGCAGGCGGCGCAGACCATCCACTCCTCGTTGCCCACCACGATCTCGCCGTTGGTGCCGATGTCGATGAACAGGGTGAGCAGGGGGCTTTTATACATCTGGCAGGCGTGCACCCCGGAGATGATGTCGCCGCCCACGTAGCTGGCCACCGAGGGGTAGAGGAAGAGGCGCACCGAGGGGTGGGCGTGGATGCCCAGCGCAGCGGCGCGGGTCAGCGGGAAATGGCTGCAGGTCGGCACATAGGGGGATTCCCGCAGGTACTTTGGGTTCAGCCCCAGAAGCAGATGGCTCATGATGGTGTTGCCCGCGGCCATGATGTAGCTGATGTCGCTGGGGCTGATCATCACCTTTTTGCAGACCGTTTCGATCACGGTGTTGATGGTGCGGACCACCTTTTCCTGGAGTCCCTTGAGCCCGCCGGGCCGCTGGGAATAGATGATCCGGGAGATCACGTCCTCGCCGCAGCCGATCTGGTCGTTGTAGGCCGAGGCCTCGGCGATCACCTCGCCGGAGTTGAGGTCGATCAGCACCCCGCAGACCGTGGTGGTGCCGATGTCCACGGCCAGGCCGTAGAGATTGCCCGTGGTGTCGCCCGCCTCCAAGGCGATGATCCGGTCCGGCTCCTCGGCCCGCTTGCCGCGGAGCATGATCGCCGTCACCTGCCAGTCGGCCTCCCGCAGGAGAAAAGGCAGCTCCATCAACAGCTCCGGGTGGTCGTAGGTGGGCTCTGCGCAGTCGTGGCATTTCTTCTTGATGGCCCGCATCAACCGCTGCAGGTCGGGGACGTTGTCTTCGAGCGTCGGCGGCTCCAGAACCAGGAAGCGTTTCTCCACCGGCGGCGCCACCTGCCAGGTGCCGATCAAATGGTCCAGCGACCGGGCGGAGATGGCCCGGGTGGTCTTGGGTTTGGTCTTGAGGGCCTTGCCGTCCTTGCTGGTCGCGGCGGGGATGGAGACCACCAGATCTTCGATGATCGAAGACTGGCAGGCCAGGCGGAAGCCCTCGGCGTGCTCTTCTTCCTTGAGCTGCATGGCCTTGTTGGCGGCAACCTCGCCCTGTTCGATCTTGACCTTGCACTTGCCGCAGACCCCGTCGCCGCCGCAGGAGGCCTGGATATAGAGCCCGGCCTTGGCTGCGGCGCTCAGCAGGTTTTCTCCGTTATCCACCTCAATGGTGACGTTGTCGGGCAGAAAGGTTACGGTTTTTTTCATTGATCTCCGGTCTCCGGGGGAATATTGGCAAAGGATGGATGATTGCCACAAAGATAGCAGGACGGCGGGGCTTGTCAAGCATCCTTTCCGGGCGGGGAAGGAGCGGCTTGCCGGGGTGTGCATCTTTTAAAAAAGCTCCCGACTCGTCCGATCAGGCCGGCTCATCCCCGAAACAGACGACCCGGTTCCGGCCCCGCTCCTTTGCCTCGTACAGGGCCTGGTCCGCGGCGCCGACAACCTCCTCGCCGTTTTTGCCGTGGAGGGGGAAATGGGCCACCCCGATGCTGACCGTGTTGCGCAGCGGCCCCGCGCTGCTGCTTATGAAGACATGATTTTCTATGATCTGGTGCAGGCGCATGGCGCTTTCCCTGCCCACACTCAACCCTCCGAGGATCAGAATGATAAATTCCTCCCCGCCGTACCGGCAGGCCACATCATCGTGACGGATGCTGGCACGGATGAGGCCTGCAAGCTGAATGAGCACCTCGTCGCCGACCTGGTGGCCATGGGTGTCGTTGACCTGCTTGAAGTGGTCGAGATCAAGCATCAGGACACAGAAGCCCTTTTCCGGGGTTATTTCGTGGTGGTGGGTCTCCAGTAATTTCCGGATGGCTGTTTCGCAGTACCGCCTGGTGTACAGCTCGGTCAGGCCGTCGGTAATGGCCATGCGGTACAGCCTGGCATTGGCCAGGGCAATGCCGAGCTGTTCGCCGACCGCGAGAATCAGCTTTTTTTCCGCCCCGCTGAAAGGCCGGCCGGCGTCCCGTTGCAGGCAGATCAGACCAAGGGAGACATTTTTGGAATCAAGGGGCAGGAAAACCCTGGTGTCATGTTCGCTGAAGCAGGGTTCGGCCAGCTTCCCGTTTTGCCATTTCTCCCACGCCGAGACGACGCCGGAGGGAAGATCATCGGCGTCCACCCGCAGGGCATACTCCCGATGGTGGTAGCGCAGATCGCCGGCCTGTCGCCAGGAGACCTCGTAGACAATCTGGTCCTGTTTATCCCGCGAAAGAAATACCACCACATGCCGGGTGTTGAAGGTTTCATGGAGGAGGTCGGTGATCAGCCGCCGCAACCGGTGCCATTCGATGGCCCGGCTCAGCTGCTGGACAAAGGTGTACAGGCTGGAGGTTTCCCAGTTTTTTCCCTTGATCTCGGCAAAGGAGCGGTGGATGGCATGGCTCATCACATTGAACAGGTCCGCCATCTCCTGGAATTCCCCCCTGCTCTCCACCTCCACCCAGTAGTTGAAATTCCCTCTTCCCACATGGATGAATCCGTCCATCAGTTGATGGAGCGGACGATGCACATAGCGCTGGATGACAAACGACAGGACCAGGATCAGGAAGACGAAGGAGACCAGGCCGGTTACGGCCATCCGGAAGAGTACGGTGCGGAGTATCTCAATGGTGTCGGCGAACAGGACATCGTAGACCAGAATCCCGCAGTTTTTCTGGGAGGGCGGGTGGCAGGCGTAACACTCGGGGCCGTTGAGAATCTTGATGACATTGCGCAGCACCGGTCCGGATGCGGTTTCGAGAAAAACCGCGCTGCGCTGGGGAAGCACCCCCCTGGTGGTGTGACAGGCCACGCAGCTCGCTTCGCTGTCCCGGTCAAAATGCCTGCCCAGCATGGATTTGTCGCTGGAAACCGCGATCGTTCCCCCGTAGGAAAGAATGCTGATCACCGACGGCTTGACGATCGCGTGTATATCATCAACCGATTGCTGGATCGCCACCCGGTTGTTCTGGAGCATGGCGCTGCGCAACGCCTTTTCGATGGTCTGTCCGGCCTTGGCGGCTTCACTCTCGGCGATGGTCATGTACCGGTCCCGCTCGAAGGCCCAGATGCCGTACATGGAAGCGAAGATGGAAATCCCGAGGAGAATGAAAAGACTGGCCAGCAGACGAAAGCGGATGGAATAGAAAAAATCCTGTGAGAACATGGGCTGTTCCTTTGTTGTCGTGATACAGCTCAAGCCTTCAACGCAGGAGTCCCCCGATCAAGCTGCGCCAGAAAACGAGTACAGGACAAACATCCCGGTCAACATATCATATCCGGCATTTTCAGACCATTGGAAAAGACCGGCGGAAACCCACTCCGCGAACACCCCCCCCCGGATTGTTGCGAATCGTCAAGCCAGGCAGTTGCCGAGACAATTCCCCGCTGTCCGCGCAGACTCTCCTTGCCGTTTAATTGGTCTTTTTTTTCTTACGCAACCTTTTCTTGAGATAATTTTCCCGATCGAACGCCTCCCCCTCAAGGGACTCTTCGATGACGGGGGAATCCTCTGACTCCTCGTAGAGTGGGGAGCTATCCGGCCGCAGGTCTTCCAGTTCTCCCGGGCCGGGATTTTTTTTGCGCGTCTGCTCTTCGTCCGTCTTCGGCAGTTCCTTTTTTTCCTCTTGCGGCGGCGGTTTTTCCTGGGCAGGAGCGGGGCTGACCGCAGGCTTCTCCTCGACCGGTTCCGGGGCAGGGGTTTTTTCCTTCTCCGGCACAGCCTTTTCGGGAGGGCGCACTTCCGGCTGCATCGGCCTCCGGTCCATGGGGAGGGTGACCTTCTGCTCCGGTTGCTCTTCATCCGCCTTTTCTTCCGAGGGCCGCTGCCGGGGTTTTCGTTGTTGCTTCAGGCGCGGGTCTTGGGCCTCGACGCAGGTAAAATAGAGGGTATAGGAAACCGTGTCGAGGCCCAGGGCGCTGCTGTGCGGGAAGATATTCTTTACAAAGAGGTATTGCTTGTTCTCCTGCTCGCACTGCTCACGGGCGGTTTTCACCGTTTCGGAAAGAATCTTGCGCGAGGAACCAGGGGCGCTGAGCCGGTAAACCCCGGGCTCCAGCGCCTCGGAGGGGGCGGCCACCTGCACCGGGGCGCAGCCATTCGCCATGAGGGCTGCGGCACAAAGCAAAATGCAGAAGAGTATCTTTTTCATCCAGAGGCTGGTCCCAGAAGAGGTCGTTGGTGCAGCGGAAAGGGTAACACATGCCGGCTGAGAGAAAAAAGAGAAAAAAGAAGTCTGCCGCCGGAGAGGATGATCACCGCGGCAAGGGGGGGGAGATTGCAAAAGGTTCCATGCGGGGAGCGATCTCCGCTGCTCGGGGAAAAAGGCTGCGCGGGCGACCGGCTGAAAACCGGTCGCCCGCAGGGAGGGCTATTGCTCCAGCTGTCCGCAATTTACTATCACCACTTTTGTCTTCGGCCGGCCGCCGCGCGACCCCATCTCTTCGATTTTCCTTACCACCTCGAGGCCTTCGACCACCTTGCCGAACACCACATGCTTGCCGTCGAGCCAGGGCGTTTTGACGGTGGTTATGAAAAACTGGGAACCGTTGGTGTTTGGCCCGGCATTGGCCATGGACAGCGTCCCCGGCTCCAGGTGCCGGCGGATGAAATTCTCATCGGCAAAGGTGCGGCCATATATGGACTTGCCGCCGGTGCCGTCGCTGTTGGTGATATCGCCGCCCTGGAGCATGAACTGGGGAATAATGCGGTGAAAGATGCTGCCCTTGTACCCGAACCCCTTTTCATGGGTGACCAACTGCCGGAAATTTTCCGCTGTTTTCGGCACCACATCGGCAAACAGCTCCATCACGATCCGGCCGGCCTTTTCATCGCCGATGGTGACATCAAAAAACACCTTGGGATTGGCCGAGCCCGCCGGTTTTTCCTGCGCAGCCAGAACTCCGGCCGCAAAGAGACACGCCAGAACCACCCCGCCAATGAACAGTTTTTTTCCGTATCCTTTCACTTCTTTCTCCTTGCTGATGAATGGTGGATAAGATGAATCATGGTCACGCCTCCGTATGGCTGAGGGGCAAATTATTCCATGCCTGATTCTGTCTACCGCGATACCTCTCCCCCTGTCAAGGCCCGGCTGTCTTCCGAATTTTTCAGGTGCAATTCTCTTGGTAGTCCGGGGGAAAATGCGCTAATACAGTAAGATCTCCGCATGGGTATGCCATCGTCTTTGGCGACCCGGCGGTGGAATACCAGCGGACCGTGCAGCGGGGTCCGGCCCTGGTGAATGTGGTCAGGTGATGATTGCCGGGGGGGGGGCTATACCGCCGTGAGCGGTGGTCCGGCTGGTGGCGGCAATTCCGGCGGCAGAAACCACTGGTGCAGCTGGTTGCGGAAGGCGTTTTGCAGTACGGCGAAGGCCCTGGCGGTGTCAGGCTGGGCATGATCGTTGCGGCTTGCCGCTTTTTCCATGGCGGTGGTGGCCAGGGCTTTGGCAAAGGGGGTGAATTTCGGGTGGTCGCTAAAGAGCTGTTCCATGCGGGCCAGCATCTGGTGGGCGGCACGCTCCTCTGCCGGTTCGGCTTCCCGGCTGACAGGGGGCGGAGCGCTTGCCAATGGCTGCGGTTCTTCTGCTCCGGCAGGCAAGGCTTGGGGGGCCGCCATCGGCTGGGGCTCTGTGCGGCGGGCAAATAGTCCATCCAGCTCTACCGCCTTCATTTCATCCAAAGCCTTGAGGATTTGCTGCCAGCGCGCTTCAAGCAAGGTGGCGTAATCCGGTTCTCCGGTCTTGTCCGTCCCCGGATTCTGATGGAAATCCTCGAGGTTCAAGTCCTTGAGGTCTGCCATGGCCGGCAGGGGGGAGTGGCTGGTGATCCGGGTCTGGCTGACGGTTTGGCTGCTGAAGGAGGCGGAAAGAGAGGATACCGAGCCCATGGACAGGTCGCCGAAATCCATCGCCTTGGTCATGGCCCCCTCATAGTCGCCGGAAAAAAAGGCAGAGGCAACGGAGGTCAGTTCGGTCACCAGCCTGGTGATGTCGGCAAGCTCCTGCGCATTGAGGTCGCCCTGCACCGAGAGTCCCATGGCCTCGGCAGAGGTGGAGGTGCTGGAGAGGTTCACTCCCGAGGAAATGGGGGAAAACCAGCCGGCGCCTTCAGTGTGCTGGTAACTCAGGCTCAGGTCCGAAAGGGTGACCAGATCGCCTTCCGCCGTGGTCAGGGAGAGCCAGGACGACTGGCTCTGGGCAAGGGTCTGGGCGAAGGTGCTCTTGGCGGAGGGGGCGGCATACAAGGACTGGTAGCCGGTGCCGGCGGCCGGCCTCTGGCCGGGCTGGGTTGGGATGTTCATCGGTTAAGCTCCCGGTGCTGGTTGCGAAGTGGCACGGCGGAAGGCGCGCACATGCTATGATGCTTTTCGGGAGGTTGCTTGGCAAACTTGAGGGGAAAATTGGCTGGGTTTTTCAGCTCACTCTTCAACCCGAGTATTCTCCATCAGTGGTAATCAATGCCTGGACGGCACCGGACGCAAAAAAGCCCGCAAACCTTGTCTGGGTGCGGGCTTTTCGTACTTCGTCGGACGGCGCCGGAATCTGCTTTGGTGGGCTGAGGGGGATCGAACCCCTGGCCTACGCATTGCGAACGCGTCGCTCTCCCAGCTGAGCTACAGCCCCATGCTTATTTTCATAAACCATGAGCAAGCGGTTCGTCAACGGGCATCTTGCCGAGGGTGTCCGTCAGCTGGTTTCTTTCCTGCTAAAAGTCTTCGAATTCGTCATCGCCAAAGGGGATGACCTCGGAGGGTTTCTTGCCGGCCTGGGCTTTTGCCGGAGCAGGCAGGGT
>JAZDIS010000273.1:0-3611 GCA_043804705.1 Pseudomonadota bacterium
TGTGGTAATGGTTGATGGTGCCGTCTTCCTGCATGGTCTCGTATTTTTTCAGCTTATCGACACTGTTCTTGATGGTCTGGTGGTTGGTCAGCATGCCGCCCAGCCAACGGTTGTTGATGTAGTACATGCCGCAACGCTCGGCTTCTTCCTTGATGATGTCCTGGCCCTGGCGTTTGGTGCCGACAAAAAGCACGGTGCCGCCCTTGGCTGCGGTCTTGGCGATAAATTCGTAGGCCTTGTTGAAAAGCGGCAGGGTTTTGTCAAGGTTGATGATGTATATCTTGTTGCGGGCGCCGTAGATGTACGGCTTCATTTTCGGGTTCCAGCCACGGGTTTGATGGCCGAAATGCATACCGGCTTCCAGCATTTCCTTCATGGTAACGTAAGACATGGTACTTCTCCTCTTTGGTTTTGGTTCGGCTTCCACCCCATCGTTCCAACCCGAATGTGGGCACCAGAGGAACATTCTCAGGGGTGTGATTATTTTTGAACCCGAATTTTTTACCATCCGCATCGATTTCTTGCAAGGAATTAAGAGGTGGGCTGGTCTTTTTTTCAGCGGGGCTCCAGCTGGGGAGAAATTGCTTGAGTCAGATAGCATGGGCCGGAAGGGGTAACGTTGGTGGCAACTTTAAGAAAAAAACTTGACGCCTCCGGGAAAAAACGCAAAGGTCCCATCTTTAAATTCAGGCAACACAATCCCAGGAACAGGTATGACAAAAACAATCAGTCAGCTTTGGCCAAAAAAGATTCTGATCCGCTCCACCAACTGGATCGGCGACGCCATCATGACTACCCCGGCCGTGCGGACCATCAGGGAAAATTTTCCCGCCGCCGAGATAACCATCCTGGCCTATCCTTGGGTGGCGGATATTTTTACGGCCAGCCCCCACGTGGACCGGGTCATGCTCTATGAAAAAAAAGGGAAGCATAAGGGCTTGGCCGGGATGTGGCGTCTGGGCCGCGAGCTTGCCGCCCAGCGCTTTGATCTGGCCATCCTTTTGCAAAATGCCTTTTCCGCCGCGGTGCTCGCCTTGATTGCCGGAATCCCGGTCCGGGCTGGATACCGCAGGGATGGCCGGGGTCTGCTGCTGAGCCATGGGGTTACCATCCGCAAAAGCACCAGGGCGCGGCATCAGGTTTACTATTACCAGGAGATGCTCAAGGATCTTGGTCTGGTGTGCGGCCCCCAGGAGCTGTTTCTCGCCCTGCCGGATTCCGCCAATGTCTGGGCCAGGGATTTTCTTGCCGCCAAGGCGGGCAGGCCGGTGGTCGGCCTGAATCCCGGCGCGGCCTATGGCCCGGCCAAGCGTTGGCCGGCCGAGAGATATGCCGGGCTGGCCAAGCGTCTGGCCGAGGAGCGGGGCGCCACCCTGCTGGTTTTCGGCACCCCTGCCGATACCGGGGCTGCGGCGGAGATTTGTGCGGCAGCGCCTGGCCAGGTGCATGATCTCACGGGCAAGACCACTCTCGCCCAGGCCATGGCCCTGATCGGCCTCTGCGATGCCTTTGTCACCAACGATTCGGGGCTCATGCATGTGGCTGCCGCCCAGAAAACCCCGCTGGTCGCGATCTTCGGCTCCACCGACTCGGTGGCCACCGGGCCGTTCTCCCCCAAGGTGGAGGTGGTGAACAAAAATCTGCCCTGCAGCCCGTGCCTGAAAACCCATTGCCCCCAGAATGATTTTGCCTGCATGCTGGAGATCGGGGTGGATGAGGTGTTCGCGGCAACCTGCCGGCTTCTGGAAAGCGAGGAGGGATAGCAATGCGTCCGGCCGTGTTTCTCGACAGGGATGGCACCATCAACGAGCAGATGGGCTACATCAACCACATCTCCCGGTTTGTCATGCTGCCACGGGCCGCGGCCGCCATTCGTCTGTTAAACGAGCAGGGGATTCCGGTGGTGGTGGTCAGTAACCAGTCCGGCCTGGCCCGTGGCTATTTCCCCGAGAGCCTCTTGGAAAAGGTGCATGCCAAGATGACCGGGGCGCTGGCCGAAGCCGGAGCCCATGTGGATGGGGTTTACTTCTGCCCCCATCATCCCGAGGCCAAGGAAGAGCGGTTCCGCCTCGCCTGCGATTGCCGGAAACCAAAGCCGGGGCTTTTTCTTCAGGCGGCGGCGGACTTGGACCTGGATCTTGCCTGCTCCTATGTGGTGGGCGACCGCTGGTCGGATCTCAAGGCTGCGGCGGCGGTGCAGGCCAAGGGGATTCTGGTGCTCACCGGCTATGGCCGGGGGGATTACGAATACATCGGTCCAATGCAGCAGGTGCAGCCGGCGTATGTGGCGGAGGATCTCTATGCGGCGGTGGAGTGGATTATGCGGGATATGGCGGGGTAAGAGAGCGGGGAGGGGGGCCGAGCCTACTCGTGCCGTTTCTTTTTCTCGGGAAATTCGTAGATAACCTCATTTTTTTTGATGAGGCCGAATTGCCGCCGCGCCACTTCTTCCAAATAGACCGGGTCGTTTTTCAGCTTGTTGATTTCCTGTCGCAAGGCGTTATTGGCTTCGCGCAGCTGTTCATTCTGGCTCAGGATTTTGTTGAGTTCCTGGGTAATCCCGTAGTATTTCAAGGCTCCGTATGGGCCAAATACCGACCAAACCCCGACCATCGTGACAATGAGCACGCTGTACAGCAGCACTTTCTTTCGGTCACTCTCTGAGAGGTTCGCTGGCATGGCCGCCCATTGCAAATGGTTTGTCCCGGTTGAACCGGGGATTTGACAAAATTTTTCTCTTATTATTCCTGTTAGATAGCATAGAAGAGAAGTTCATGCAATCGTCGAGTTTCTCGAGCTGCAAAAGGGAAGCAGATCGAGAAACGCCTGACAATCCCCACCGTTGTGAAAAACCGGCTGACGCCCATTGCCTCGCTTGAGAGTATGGTTGGGTTGTCCGTCCGCTAAGCCGCGCGCAACCCGTGGCCTCTCAACCTCATGGAAAATTCATTCTTAAAACTAGCCTGTCCCGTTTTCCTACCTGTTGGTTGCCACCGTTATTCTGTCACTAGATATGGGAAGCTGGAGGACGTTTTTTTTCTTTTTTCTCGTTGACATACCGGCCTGTTCTGCTGCAAAATCACACGAAATGTCCCCTTTGATTCCTTGGCTGGAAACTGTATTGACCCGGTGATTAAATAACCAGTGCCTGAATGTTTTGGTTGGGTATCCCCCCCTTTGACTTCCTCCTTTTCTGGAATGACGGTTTGCATATTTAATCACCGGGGCGATAGTGAAAAGGGAGGTCCGGACAGCGGATAAGGATCACCAGATATGCAAGGAGAAGGCAATGGGAATCGACGAAATAGAAGCTGAAATGAGGTGTCGGGCTTATCAGGCGAAAAATATAACAGAAGGGGAAAGATTCGTATGAACAAACCAATTCGGGATTTTCTTTGGGCACTGACGGTCGTAATGTTGCTGGCGTCGCCGCTGTGGGGGGAGGAATTCCCGGGACGGGCTAAATATCCCACCGCCCAGCCGATCAGTACGGAAGCTCTTCACGAGGATTTCAAAGCCGGCAAGGTGGTCATCGTTGATGTCCGCTCCATCATAGAATACGATGTCATCCACCCGGTCGGCGCCATCCACGTTCCTATTTCCAACATGCG
>JAZDIS010000274.1:0-7424 GCA_043804705.1 Pseudomonadota bacterium
CCGCAAAGGAGCAGAGCCAGAATAACAATAAGCCGGGCGGACCGAAAGGAAATGCGATCATGATTACGGCTGTTTTCCACCGGCAATGGACATGCAGGCTTCCTCATTCCTTCTCCCCCTGCTCAAAAAAAATTTCGATTCTTTCTGGTCAATCCTTGCTTGTATGACATATCGCGCACCCATTATAGCCCGCTCCCGGCCATGTCTTATAATCCCAACGCAATATCGCGTCATAGGGAGTACCATGGGCTCGATGGCAGGAGAGGCACATGACAATGGCATCATCGCTCGCAGAGTAGACGGAGGTATTCACTGCGGCCGAGGTACTGGCTGTGGCCACCGGGGCCACGACACTGTATGGGTTGTCCACGCCGGCCCCATTGTTATAGGTCGTATATTCCGTGGATGACGCCGCCCGGCTCATGTCAAAATCAACGGGATGCCTGATCCAGACCCCTGCGCCAAAAGAACCGGCCGCTATCTTGCCGCTACCGTTATGAAAATCACCATGACACCGGGCACAGAGGCTGCTGATGGAGCCCGCAGCCTGATTGGTCTCCACGCTGCGGTCCACCCCGTAATACTTATTGTGCGCACTTGCCGTTGGCCGGAACTCAAAGTCCGGATCCTCAAACCCCTGAATGTCACTAAGAAACCGATAGCTCTGCGCCACGGAGGTGCCGTCCTGCCACCCGGTTATATCCTTGCCGTGATGCCCCCCCATAACGGCCTGGGTCTGGGTGGCGGCCGAAGAGCTGCCATGGCAACCCAGAGTTCCGGCACAGGTGATCTGACCAGCCATAGCCGCACCACCCGGTGGCGTTACTCCATGGGCCGTGTCCTGCGCCGTGATCCCGGCGACATTATGCCCGGTTCTCTCTGAACCCTGACTGACCCAATAAAAATTGCCGCCGGCCAATGTGGTTGTTCCGGCCTCTGTACCGGTAGTGCCGTAATTGGGCGCACCGACATCAAAAACAAAGGGCAATGAGCCGCCGGCATTGGTCCCTTGATGACAACCGATGCAATCGGTATTAAGCAACCCTTCATTAACCCGTGTACCGTAAATCTTGGTTCCGGCTTCAAGCGTGTAGGCCATGGGAGCGCCGCCCTGGCTGTTATGCATGGTGTGACAGTCCACACACAGCCCGCTCACCTTGGCCGGACAAACACCCGGATAAGCCAGCAACATGATGAAAAATGCTCCACTAACAGCTTGGTGCCGCATCATTTGGCCCCCTATCGCTTGAAAACCATGACCCTGCTGTTGCCCTCGTCCACCACACACAGACGCCCCAAGTGATCAAATCGTATCTCCTGGGGGAAATACAGGTTGCCCCGGCCCTGCCCTTTGGTCAAAAACTGGTACTTCAACTCGCCGTTCCGCCCGAAGACCACAACCGCGCCCCGATGACGGTCAAGGATATAGAAAAAACCTGCCTGGTCAACCGCCAAAGACACCGGGAAATCAACTCCAGTCAACTGGATCGTGGGGCTTTGCCGGCCATTCTCATCATAGGAATAGACCTGTTTTTTCTTCTGGTCCAGAACCCAGATCTTCTTCTCCACCACCTTGAAGTCGGCGAGCCAGCCGGCATCAGCGGACATCACACTGCTCTTTGTCACCTGCAAGGTCTCGTCGAGCTGCACGATCCGGCCCGATGAACGATCAAGAGCGTACACCTTGCCGTCTGCGACTTCCAGACGATCCACAAAAATTTCCCGTCCCTGGTGCGTTAGAACAATGGGCGTGGTCTTCTTGTTTTTCAGATCGACCCGGGTCAGACTATTGCGCCCCTTTTCCACGACCAGCAGGGAGCCGTCCGCCAAGCGCACCATGTCGTAAGGTTTTTTCAGACTGCCTTCCGCGGTGAATTCCTGCAAGAACTTGCCGTCTCCGGCAAAGGAAAGGAGCCGGTTGCCGGTGCTGTCCACCACATAATACCGTTCTTTTTCATGATCGATATACAGGGCAACGGGCAGGGCCATGCCTCTGCCTTGCCCTTGCAGGCTAAAAACAAATTTCCAGGGTGATTGCAATTCTGCCGCCCAACTCCCGGAAACGGCGGAGAAAAACAATCCCAGGAACAGCAACCAACCGACAACATACCTTGGTTTTTTCCGGAGCATACTCTCTCCCCTGCGTTGGGTTAATAACTGCGATGACATTGGGTGCATAATTCTTTTTTCCCGTTCATGACAAGATGAAAACGATTCTCCGAGCCCATTGGGTCATGGCAGGTCCCACAGGTCATCATCTGCCCGGTTCGCTGGTCGATGACCTTGTCGCCCACGGGATGACTGAACTCGCCCTGGGTCAAATGGCAGCGCGAACAGACCTTGTTGCCATCATCCCGCAACATGGCCAGCCGATCAGAGCCATGGACCTCATGACAGTCACTGCAAGAATCAACACTCGGGTGCCGATGCTTACTTTGCGCATAACGGGAAAAAGTATCTTGATGGCAGGGCTGGCACACCTTGTTGCCGGAGGTTCTCAACATTTTTTTATCGTCTCCGGCATGGGGACTGTGACACAGGATACAGCCGTTTTCCGCTCCGGCGAACATATGATTATGCGGGGCCATCATGGTGGTTTTCATGCCTGCATGACACCGCAGGCAGGCTTCGCTTCCGGTGTTCTGCTGTTGCCCATGACAGGAATCGCATTTTTTTTCGGCATAGGGCTGGTGTAGATGCTGCCGGATAAGACCCTTGCGTGCACTGCCATGGGGGTTATGACAGGAAAGACAGTCGCTGATCTTGCCTGGAAAGCCACGATGTCCGGCACTGTTTTGCGCCTGCTGATGACAGGACAGACATAAGGCGTCGGCTTCCATTTTAAGAAGCTGGCCGTTCTTTGCTTGATGGGGCCGATGACAGACAGTGCACTGGCCCTGGGCAAAGGGTTTATGGGTGACGGCCTGAGGCTTTGCCAGTTCCTGGTGACAGCTAAAACAGGTTTCCGCCAGACTTTTCCGGAGCAACCCATCATGGCCCGAGGCATGGGGAGCATGGCAACCCAGGCATTTCCCATCCCGCACCGGTTGATGCACCACCCCTTTGGCAAACTCCATTTTCGCCTGGCGATGGCAAGTGTAACAGAGCGCGGCCCCCTCCCCCTGTAACAGCCCTGGATATTTGGCAACATGGGGGTTATGACAATCCCCGCATTTACCTTGCCCCACAGGACCATGGGTAAACTTGCCGCTGAAATCCTTTCTGGCATGACACGTAAAGCAAACCTCTTCGCCCAGTGCGACCGAGCAGGCGAACCCGGTGAACAGGCTAAATATTCCCAGAGTAATAAACAGGCGCCGCATCAGTTCTTCCTCCCTGGATGACAGGCTTTGCACCCCCCTTGCGTAAAGGGGGCATGTTGCACCGGATACAAGAGCCCTTTGGCCGGAGCCCCATGGGGATCATGACAGGAAAGGCATGATTTTCCCGAGGGGCTCATCCCCGAGTGCGCCTTGCTGAACAAGGCGCCATCCATCTGATGGCAAGTAGCGCACAATTTATCCGGCGCTGTTTTTAACAAAGCCCTTTGATTGCCGCCGTGGGCTTCGTGGCAGAGGCCGCAGTCCTTAGCGACCGGGGCATGAATAACCCCGGCCTGCCAATAAACGGCGACCCCCGGATGACAGGTCAAACATAGATCCGGCTTCTTCTTTGCCAGATGTTTCTCCTGAGCCGACCCATGCGCCAGATGACATTCTCCGCACTGCAAGGACTTGAACGGTTCATGGACATTTTTCTTCTCTGTAAATTCCTTCCTTACCTCGGCGTGGCATTGCAAACAGAGCTCTCCAGGTTTCTTCAACTGCACAAAGTCATGATCCGCGGAATGGGCGGCATGGCAATCCAGACAAGCTCCCTCTGTAACCGGCGAATGCCCCTTGCCGCCCGCCGGTTGCTTGGGCAATTTTTTATGACAGGTCAGGCATAGTTCCCCACCGCTTGCAGATTTTACACGAAAGGCCTTCTCGGTGCTCTGATGGGGGTTGTGGCACCGGCTGCACTCTCCTGCGGCAAAAGGCCTGTGCAGACTAAAACGGGCGAGCTGGTCATCAACTTGCGGATGACACCCGACACATATCTCGCCATCGCGCTTGACGAGCAAGCGCTTTTCTTTCGATTCGTGGGGGGTATGACAGGTCGCACATTCATTTTTTGCCGCGGGAGAATGACCGCGTTGCCCTGCGCCATACTGTTCCCGGCTATGACACTTTGCACACAACTCGGCCGGTTTTGCCTTAAGGCCGGCATTTTTATTTATGCCGTGCCCGGCATGACAGGCCAGACACTCACCTTTTTTTACGGGGGCATGCACACTCTTCGACTCACTTTTCTTTCCTGTCACATGGCATTTCAGACACAATGTTTCCGCAGACATAACCAACATGGCTGATTCTTCACTGGCATGAATGCTATGGCACTGTGTGCACTTGCCTTCCTTCACCGGCTGGTGCTGACCGGCGAGCGTGGTCTGGTCCTGTTTGTGACATTGGACACAGAGCAAATCGGCCTGTTGGGTGGGCTTGATAAAATCCGTTCCGGTCCCGTCATGACAGCGGCGACACTGACCGGCAACCATAGGCGCATGGACGACTGCTTTTAACAAGCCCTTACTGTCGCTGGCATGCGGGTTATGACAACTCAAACAATTCCCTTTCAAGAGATAGCCCTGGTGCGCTTTGCGCATGGACTCTTTTCCGCTCTCATGACACTTCAGACAAAGGCTGTCCGCCTCCTGCACCAGCAGGCTGGGGTGCTTGCTCTTGTGGGAAGCATGACAGGCAACACAGCCTTGGCTGAGAGGGGCATGAACATTTTTTTTCTCATACTGCCTGCGATCATGACATCCGTAGCAGGTCTCTTTCTGTTCCTTAAGTAACAACCTGGCATTGGGGGAATTATGGCTTGCATGACAGGCGGAGCAATTACCCTTTCGCACCGGCTCGTGGATGGAAACCGCGCTCGATTCCGGCGCCAGGTTTTGATGGCAATGCAAACACAACTCCGGTTTTTCCTGGCGCAAAAAGGTTCCGCCGATTATGCCATGGGGCAGATGACAGGCGTCACATTTTTTGTCCTTAACGGGAGCATGCACTACCCCTTGCTGGAATTTTGCCACCATATCGGCATGGCAATCCACGCACGTTTTCTTGGCCTGTTGAGCCGAGGCTTCCCGCCCGCAGGAAAGCAGCAGCAACAACCCCGTAACAACACTGAGCAACCTACCTGTTTTTGACAGCGACATCGGCATGTTCCAGCTCCTTTCGCAACTTATGCCACACTTTTGGATTGATGCTGATCTCAGACCCATCCTTCAACCTGCGCAGTAACTCCTCACGAGCCTGCAGATATTTTCGACGGCTCAATTCCTGGCTGATCTGCTCCCTGACCCGTGAAAGGGGCACGGGGACTTTTTCCCGGTGATCAACCAACCGCACCACGGCGCTGCCATTCTTGAAGGCGAAGGGCAGACTCACCTCGCCCTTGCGCAGGGGGAGGAGATGTTCCTTAAGTTCGGCGCTGAGCTGGCTCACCGGCTTCTGCTGGAGAGGAACCCCTCCGGACACATGCCCTGACGCGACCTCCGAAAAATCGCGCCCGGCAGAAATCTCCCGCCACATCCGGCTTATCGCTTGGCTTTCGCCCTCCAGCATCATAAAATCCACCACCTCCGGCTGCGAAAACCGCTCTGCGTTTTCCTGATAAAATTTCTCAAGCTCCGCCTCTTCGACCTTTGCCTTGGGCTCCAGAAAACGCTTTTCAAACTCCTTGTTCAACCGGTGTTCACAGTAAAATCGATACATCCACTTAAATGGTTCTTTTTCTTCATAATGCCGGTCCAAGGCCTCCCAGGAAACAACAGTCTGGGAGATGATGCCGGCCAAAACCCTCTTTTTCAAAGCGCCAAACTCCTCGCCCGGAAATTTATTTTTTTCTCTGAAACCCTTCTCACTTTGCAAATTCGCCCAGAAATTCGCGGCACTGATATCCCCTTGCGTTGAGCTGATCACCGTCTTGGCTGCCAGATCTTCGGCAAGGGGATCCTGGGTGATTTGCGCCAGAACCTCCTCATCCACCTGCACACTAAATTTTTTGGCCAAGGATTCCACCAAACGGACCGTCCGCTCATCGGTTTTCAAGTTCTGTAGTTTCTTGACCATGATCCCCTTGAGCTGTTCCAGATCTTGCGGATCGTCTCCTTGTCTCTCTTCGATATTCAAAACAACAACGCCCTTGTCCATCGTGACCGGTTGCGTGATATCTCCCGGCGCGACGTCCTGCAAAATCGTCCGCCATTCCCCCTGCAACTGGGGAACACGGAACCATTTTTCTTCATGAAAAGTGACTCCCCCCTCCTCGGGTTTCAAGGCAAGAAGCTCTTCAACGGACAGTTTACCCTCCCGCAAGGCTGTCATTCTCTCTTCGGCCGGGCTACCCGCCGTGTAATAAAAAACCCGGGCCCGTAATTTAGGAATATATTGTTCGCGATAGTAATCACGAATTTCCTCGTCACTTACCGAAGTTTTTTCGTTTACCTCTTCTTGTTGCAGCAACATCAGAGAACGAACTTTTAAAAAGGTGCCCACCTTGCTTCTGTAGGTCGGCTCAAGAAAAAGCTGCATCTTTTCGGCTTCTTGGGCCATCAGGTGCCATTCGATAAACTCTTCCGGTGATTCCGGTAGCGGCGTCGTCTCTTCCCGCCAATTCCGCCACCAGTTTTTAAAATCCTCGGCGGAATAATCCGTACCGTTAACAGTTGCCAGCTTCGCTTCATCCCAAGGCCATGAGGCCATGGCCCGTTCTCGGGCAAGACCAGCGGAAGACATCAGAAAAACACATAACGCTATTACGAGCCGACGCATGCCAGCAGACCCTTTTCTTTCCATACTCCCAAAATCTCCCGCACCATTTTTTTCCCGAGTTCGCTTACCGTGTTTACCATGCCGAAATGCATCATTTTCTGGTAGTCTCCGCCTTCACGACGATATAAACTGGACCACTGCAGAAACCCGCTTTTTCCATCATACACCCGCACTTGAAGACTCAGCACCGGGCTCACCCGGCTTTGCGTCACCTTCTCATCCATCTCCAGCACTTCCCCGACAATCAGGGTATCGACTCCGAGACGAACGGCAATAACCCGCAACTGCTCAACATCCGGAATATCCCAAGGCTTGAGACGCATCTGCCGATAGATCTTAACCACATCCCCTTCAAGAGCCACGGGCCAGTTGCACTCCTGCACCAGTTCCACAAGGAAAAGGCGATACGCTATCTTCAGTTAAAAATTTCCATGACAAGTACCTTATCAGAAATGCTTTTAGCTCGTTCGCCAAGTCCTTCTTTTATTAGCTGTTTAGAAGATATTGTGAACGTTTTTGTTGTCGGGGTTTTTAATTTGAACG
>JAZDIS010000275.1:0-5322 GCA_043804705.1 Pseudomonadota bacterium
GTTCTTCGTTGCGTCATCCGTGAATAGACTGTTTGATCCCCAATGGATGATAGGGGTGCGATTGGTTAACTCCGCCAGTAAAAGTTGGCCCAATATTTGGCTAACGTCAGACCAGAACCCAAAACCCCACGCTTTTATTAATAAAAACTTTTCGTTTTTATTTCGATTGGTTAGATTGCCAGATTTTTTCACTAGATTTAAATTTATTTTGGGGAGTTCCCAATGAGGCGCCAGATCAATCGTCTTTTGGAAGTAAAAACGCGCCGTTTGCGGAAGGTTTATAGCTGACGCAATCCAACCAAGGCAGTTTAAGGCGTTGGGGTCTTCCGGCGACCGTAACAGATGCGTTTGGAGTAAATATTGTGCGCGCACAAGATTGCCTTCCCTTATCATGCAAGCAATCTCAGTAAAAGCTTGAGTTCTGCCTAGTTCTATCCCGCAATTCTCTATGGGGAGTATGTTGTTTGTAGGAATGTTGGCTAAGGGAGCATTGGATTGATCTATCTGTTTTTCCTTTTTGGTAGCGGTTAGCCTCCTTTTTAATTTACGAATATTCATGGTTTTTCCCGCTAAATTGATTTTTGGAGGCCGCCTTTATCCGTGGACGAGACAGAACCGATACCGAAAAACACCTCGAACAAATCGTGAGCTGAACAGCTATCTGGTTAAAGCAGAAGGCGCAACCGGTTTGGGAGATCACCTCGTTTCAACCCCCTTGCTCCGCAGATGCGCCTTCACCGCGCTGATCGGAACTTCCTTCCGCTGAAAAATCCCCCGCCGCCAAGGCTGCCTCGGCTCCAAGCTCCTCGCACACCCTGGCCAGAGTCACCGCGTCAAATAACCAGATGCCTTGGTTAAATCACTTATATTTCTAATCCAGCCCTGTTGGCCTTTGCCGGAAGTCACAAGGCACTTCTTTATCTGTTTTTACCTTTATTCCGTAAATTAAGATAGATACGCTGTTCTCGCTGCGATGTACCCTGTTGCGACAGTTAGGTTCTGAAGTCTGGCATAAAAATAGCAAAGATTCAGGGTAAGCTGTTTTCTTCCGCGCAAGGAGGTAATCAATTATGAAAGTAATTTGCTGCGTCTGTCACAAAACAAAAGATCACAACGGTTGGACTTATCAGCCTGATCAACCCGGTATTCCCCTCTCACACGGTTATTGTCCCAAGTGTTACCGGCAAATGATGCAAAAATTTGAAAGATTCTTCGGCATAGGCAACTACGCACAAGAGTGTCTGAGATATGCGGTAAGTTTCACTCCTGATCTTGCCAGCCATTAACGGACCATGAGCTTGGCGACTCAGAACAGCCTACCGCGTCTCAATTCCCTTTTCGCGCAGATGCGCCTTCACCGCGCTGATGGGCACTTTCTCACGGTGAAAGATCCCCTGCCGCCAGGGCCGCCTCGGCTCCGGTCGCCTCGAACACCTCGGAGAAATGCTCCACCTTGCCCGCGCCGCTTGAGGCGATGACCGGGATGGAGATCGCCTGTCGTACCTGGTTGGTCAGCTCCAGGGCGTCCACCTCGCGGCCTTCGCGGCCTCCCTTGATGGTGCACTGATACCAACAGTTTAGGGAAAGTCAGTCTGAGTTTCTAGTACTGGCAAGGGATTGCGGCTTTTTTCGTGTCCGTTTTGGCCCTGCACCCAACCATAACCCAACTGCTCGGAGTATACATTGCCCCCATTTTCAAAGCGAAGATTTTTTGCCCATATCGGCTCCTGAAATTCTGCCCACCATACACCCAACCCAACCCATGGCCAAAGTCGGGCGGGTGACGGTGAGTGATTTCTTTCGTGTTGCCTATTCTGTCTGTGCCTGCCCCCAGTTGGTGCCCGTGGCGTCGGCGGCAGCGTCCACCGCAGCCAGCAAGGTAGCCTGGGAGAGGTGAGCATAGCGCTGCGTGGTCTTCAACTGGCTGTGACCCAAGACCGTGGCCACTTCATGCAAAGAACGCCAGGAGTTCACCATGTTGCTCGCCGTGCTGTGCCGGAGGTCATACATCCGTGCGTCAGGTAGGCCTGCTGCCTTTCTCGCATTGTCCCAAGAACGATGAATCTGCACATAGGGCTTGAGTGTGTCTGGATTGGCCACAACGAAGGGACAGCCCTCCCAGCGTGGCAGTTGATCCAGTATCGACAAGACGGCAGATGACAAGGGAACATGTCTTGCCTGGGACAAAAAAAACCGATGACCGGGATGGCCAAGGGGCTTACGAAGATGCTTGAGATGGAGTGCGGAAAAGATTTCTAACGATCAATGTGGTCATTCAGCCAGAAAGAATTTGGCAAAATTCCCAGATGTACAGTTTTCGGCCCGAGCAATAAATAACCATTACTAATTGATACTACGTAAAAATTCGTTGTTTTCCGAACTCCAAAAAACTCAATTCGAGATGCTTCTAGGGTCTAATAGACACCTTCCTTTGGTGAAATGTTTTCTAACGCATTCAAGGGTGGTATGGCATTAATTTTGCAAAAAATCATATATCTTGAGTTAGTTGACTGCCCAACACCGAGAACTCCGGCGTGATCGTCATGGTAACTATCTGTTTTTCTTTGTTATATGACAATTAATGTGGACCGGTGAGGGGCAGGTTACATATCGAGGATATGGATATAGGTCTCCAGTTCATTTTGAGCTGGCATGGAGGACCAATAGAAAAGTAGCTTACCCCCTACTCCACAAAATTGTGGCAGGATCAGTCACAATACCCCTCCTCTTGGCGTTCCTATCCAAATCCAAAAACTGCTTTGAAATATTTCTGGATCATTTGTGCAGTCAGTGTAAACATACAACAATGGAGTTTGAAATGAAGAAAATACTCCTGTCGGGATTGACGGTTGGCGTCTTGATGATGGGCGGCTTGGCTCACGCAGAGAACGAAGCCATCTTCAACCCGGCCACGGGCAGCCTCAACATCTCTAGGGTCACTGTCGGGAGTGACAGCTACACCGTCGATATGCAGCAGCAAGGACAAGGTTTGACTTTTGCCGTTACCAACGCTGCGCCGACAACCACTTCCGGCAATATAGATATAACCGGGCTGTGGTTGGTTGAAAATCAATGTCCTATGGGAACGCCTATTTCGGAGGTTGTATCAATTAGCATTCAAGGAAGTTCCCTGACCGCAATAAAAATTACCGGGGATGCTTGTGTGCCAGCAGGTCAGGTTACTTTCTCGGGGACATATTCCGCAGGCACATCGGCGATGACATGTATTACGGGTGGCTCCAGTGGATTGGGGACGACGCCTTGTGGTCTGACTGTTGTTGATAGCAATAATTTCTCAATAAATTATCCCGAATTTGGGAACGCGAACCAGCCTTATTCAAAGATTCAATATTGATGAGTGGAAGCTGAAGCCTACCGCGTCTCAATTCCCCGTTTCCTGAGATGCGCCTTCACCGCACTGATGGGCACTTCCTCCCTGTGGAAGATCCCCGCCGCCAGGGCTGCCTCGGCTCCGGTCTCCTCGAACACCTCGGAGAAATGTTCAACCCGACCCGCGCCGCTTGAGGCGATGACCGGGATGGAGACCGCTGAGCGCACCTGATTGATCAGCTCCAGGTCAAAGCCGGAATTGGTGCCGTCCTTGTCGATGCAGTTCAACAGTATCTCTCCGGCTCCCAAGGCCTCGCAGGAGGTGGCCAGCTCCAGGGCGTCCACCTCGCGGCCCTCGCGTCCTCCCTTGATGGTGCACTGATACCAGCAATATCCTTCACCGCCTGCGCCGGGGAATTTGGTCTTGATGGTGTGGCGCGGGGTGTCCTGCGGCGATTTTACGTATACCCGGCGCGGGTCAACGGAGATCACCACGGCCTGGTTGCCGTACACCGCCGAGATCTGCTCGATGGAGCTGGTCCCGGTTTTCTTGCCGGTCTTCAGGTATTCCTCCGCAATGAGCACCGCATCGCTGCCGATGGAGATCTTGTCGGCTCCGGAGCGGAAGTATTCCGAGGCCACGTCCAGGGCCGAGTAGTGTTTGCCCTCCGAGTCAGTGAATTCGCGGATGCCGCCGCCGATGGTGAGCGGTACAAAGACCTGCTCCGAGGTGCGCTGCAAGACCTCAAGCATGGGCTGATCCTTCATGGGGAAGTCCCGGAAGCCGGTGATGTTTAAGAAGGTGATTTCGTCGGCGCCTTCCTCGTAATAGCGGCGGGCCAGCTCCACCGGCTTGCCCAGGTTTCTCACCTCGCCCTGGGCTTCGCGCACATCGTACTGGTCGCCCTTGGTCACCACCAGATCGCCGTTGTCGTTGCTGCGCACATCGAGGCAGGCGATGATCCGTTTGGCGAGCCGCGTTTCCGTAAGCGAGGTGGAGATTTCCATGGGGCCAGCAGCGGAAAGATCCGTGGCCTCCAGAAAGTTTTTCAGGATCGCCAGCCCGGCGGCGCCGCTTTTTTCCGGATGAAACTGGCAGGCCGCCACGTTGCCCTTCTGCACCGAGCTGATGAATTCCTCGCCGTAGTTGGTGGTGGTCAGCACCCACTCCTCGTTTCCGGCCTCAATCGCCGCCCGGTAGGAGTGGACAAAGTAAAGCTTCTCCTCCGTAAACCCGGCCAGCAGCCGGGAGGGTTTTCTGATATTGATGCCGTTCCAGCCGATCTGCGTCACCGAAAGAGTTGCCTCGGTAAAGCGTCTGACCTGGCCCTTGATGATCCCCAGCCCGGCCACGCCCAGGGCCTCCTCGCTTCCCTCGAACAGGGTTTGCAGCCCCAGGCAGATGCCCAGAAATGGCCGGTCGGCCCGGAGGTATTCCAAAAGAGGCTCGACAAAGCCGCACTGGTGCAAGCGCTGCATGGCGCTGCCAAAGCTGCCGACCCCGGGGAAGATCAGTTTTTCCGCGGCCAGGATATCCGCCGGAGTTTTTGCGTCCGTAACGGTGAAGCCGAGTTTTTTGATGGCGTTGCGGACGCTGCGGACATTGCCGGCCCCGTAGTCCAGAAGTGTTATATTCATAGCGGTTCCCAAGAAAAAAGAGGGGATGCGTCCCCGAAAGCGAAAAGGAAAGACGCTATATTAGACGATTGGCGCGCAGGCAACAATGGAGAATTTTCCCCTTGATTCGTGTGCGTAATGCTTGCGATAATGAGCGGAAAAAGGCATGATGAATCCATGAGTAGCGCCGCTTCCAAGGCATTGCCGTCCGCCGGTCGCGGTGTGTACCTAACCTCAACCATCAGGAGCACCAATCATGAGTAAAGCCAAGGACACCCAGAAAGCAGTTAAGAAGGAACCGGCCAAAACCATGAAGGAAAAGAAGGCTGCCAAGCAGGCCAAAAAAGGCGAAAAAACCAAATTCACCCCGCAATG
>JAZDIS010000276.1:0-2181 GCA_043804705.1 Pseudomonadota bacterium
CGACGACCATGTACACATGGCTCATGAAGGCGCCGGCAAAGGCCCCTACGGATGCGGCCAGAAACAGTCCTATGGCCTTGTATAGGTCGATTCGGAACCCGCTGCTCATGACGGAGAGATCGTTGTCGTTGATGCCTTTCAGCACCAGACCGAAATCGGAGCCCATTAGCCGCCTGAACCCGAACAGCACGGCGACGAGCACGGCCATAATGAGATACAGCTCGATCCATCTGGAAGGGAGCGGATCGAGGCCGCTGATCCCCTCTGTGCCGCCGAAGATCTTGGTAGCCTCTATGGTCCTGACCAGCATCATGGGCAGGATCATCGTGAACATTGCGAAATAGATGCCTCGCAGCTTGAGGATCGGCCAGAGTACGACGGTGGAAAGTGCGCCGCCCACCACGGTGGCTATGGGTATGGTGAGGAACGGGCTCCATCCCAGGTAGTGGTTGAGGATCCCGGAGAGGTATGCCCCGATTCCAAAAAAGAAAGACTGCCCCAGAGAGACCATCCCGCACTGCGCCATCAGATCCCAGGAGATCGCCAGCAGAGCAAAAATGGCAACCGAGAGCAGCACCTTCTGGGAGTACAGACCCAGAACCAGCGGCAAAATCGCCAATGCCACCAAAGGAATCAGCCTCGGTCCCGCGAGGTAGAGCATCTCCTTCCACGAGATCAATGCAGAGATATCCTCTGAGCGCGCTTTTATCCCTCGATCGATCCGCTCCCTTCGCTTGCGCATTTCAGATCCTTTCCTCCAGTTCCTTCTGTTTGCCCAGGAGCCCGGAAGGCTTGAAAAAGAGTATCAGGAGAATCGCGGCCATGCTGACCACCATCCTGTAGTTGGACCCGAGAAAGATGTCCGAAGCCTTCTGGGCAAACCCCATGAGAAGGCTCGCCAGCACCAGACCGGTCGTGCTGCCCATTCCGCCGATGATGCAAACGGCAAGGGCGTTGACCATCACACCGTACCCGGCGATGGTCGTGACGGTCTCCAGGGGGAAAATCGCTATGGCGGAAAGGCCTGCAAGGGCAACCCCCAGGGAGACGCTCAATGTGCCGATCCAATCCGAATTGATGCCGAGGGTGAGTGCCGTGCGTTCCTCCTGGGCAATCCCCCTGAAGGCCAGTCCGGTGCGCGTGTGACGGGTAAACACCCACAGCCCGGCCACCAGCACCGCACAAAGGGCTATGATCAGTATCCGATGCAGATCGACGTAGGCTCCGCCCAACTGAATACTGTAGTCGGAAAAGGCGGGAAGCTCCCGTCCATATCCCCCCGCAAAAAAGACGAGCAATTCCATGATGAGCAACCCCATGGCAAAGGTGGCGATCACCTCCGATATCACCTGACCGTGAATGCGCAGGAGGACGACCCTGTAGGTGAATCCACCCAGCACCGCCACGAGGACGATGGAGACCAGTACCGCGAGGGGATATGGTAGCGAGAGCATGTGGTAAAGGAACCACGTGCAATAGGCCGCGAGCACGTAATAGGCGCCGTATGCAAAGTTGGCAACGCCGCTGATGCCGAAGGTCAGCGAGAAACCGATGGCCATGACGGCAAGGGCGGCGCTGTTGACCAGAGCGTACACGAAATTGCTGAGGAGCATCTTCGGTCCTCCACTTCCGCTACTTGGCAGACTTCATCCCTTTGGGCAGCTCTATCTTGGCCTCGGCAAGCGCCGGCGGGTAGACAATGACCCTTTTACCCGCCTCGGTCCACTGAATCACGCACCCGGTCGCGGTCTCCTTGAAATCGAGACCATAGGGTACCTGGTGTACGTTATCGAAACGGATCCGCCCAAAGATACCCATGCGGTCGGTCTTCTCCAACTGTGCAACCACGGGGTCTGCGTCCACGGTGCCGGCACGCTCGATGGCCTCGGCCAGGATCTTTACAGACTCGTAGGCCGGCCCGGGACCATGCCCGCCGGTTCCCGACGGATAACCCTTCCAGCGCTTCTCGTAGGCCGCCTGAAACGCCATGGACCCAGGAACCTTGACCGACCCGATGCCGGATCCGAGCTCGTAAATGGCCTCCATGGCCCCGCCAATCTTCCCGTCGCAGTTCTTCCAGGCTTCCGGTATCCCCATCCTGGAGGTGAACCCGGCCATCAGGGCATTGACCCTCATAGACTTCCACTGCTTGATCAGCACGTTCGTCTCCACCATGTCGAA
>JAZDIS010000277.1:0-7437 GCA_043804705.1 Pseudomonadota bacterium
CCTTGATCTCGGAGGTGCTGATCATCAGGATGTTGATCCCCTCCTGGGATAGAACCTGGAACATGGTGGAGGCGATGCCCGCGTGGTTGCGCATACCCACCCCGACGATGGAGACCTTGGCGATATTCTCGGAACCGGTAACCTTTTCGGCCCCGATTTCGGTGCCAACCCGCTCCATGATCAGCATGGTTTTCTTGTAATCGGTGCGCGGCACGGTGAAGGTCATGTCGGTGAGCGCCCCTTCGCGGGTGTTCTGGATGATCATGTCCACCACGATCCCCTCGCTGGTGAGCGGGTTGAAGACCTTGGCCGCTGTGCCGGGCACGTCCGGAACCTTGCTGATGGTGATGCGGGCTTCGTTCTTGCTGCAGGTTACTCCGGATACCGGATTCGATTCCATTTCTCTATCCTCCTCTACCACCCATGTTCCTTCGGTTTCCGTGAAGGTGGAACGAACATGGACGGGAACTTTGTATCGTTTGGCAAAACCGACCGAGCGGATGTCCAGCACCTTGGCGCCGAGACTGGCCAGTTCCAGCATTTCATCATAGGAAATACGGTCTATTTTTCTGGCGGTGGAGCAGATGTTGGGGTCGGTGGTATACACCCCCTCCACATCGGTGTAGATCTCGCACTCGTCCGCATGAAGCGCGGCGGCCAGGGCCACGGCCGTGGTGTCGGAGCCGCCCCGGCCCAGGGTGGTCAGATCGCCGTCCTCGGTGACCCCTTGAAACCCGGCCACCACCACGATCCTGCCCGCGTCCAGGTGCCGGTTGATCAGCGCCGCGTCGATCTGCTTGATCCTGGCCTTGGTGTGCATCCGGTCGGTGGTGATCTTCACCTGATCGCCCAAAAGCGAGATGGCATCAAGGCCTGCCTCCTTCACCGCCATGGCGAAGAGGGCGATGGTCGCCTGTTCGCCTGTGGCCAGGAGCACGTCCATCTCCCGGGGGTCGGGAATGACCTGCATCTGGTTGGCCAGATCGACGAAACGGTTGGTCTCCCCGGCCATGGCCGAGAGCACGACCACCATCCTGTGTCCCTTGCGGCTGTAGCCCATGACCCGTTCGGCCACCGCCTTGATTTTTTGCGGGTTCGCCACCGAGGTCCCGCCGAATTTCTGCACGATTAACGCCATTGGTGCCTGCTGCTCCTGAAGATGGATGTTAAAAAAATCCGGCTCACCTTTGTTGGGCCGGAAAAATTTCGAAAACGCAGTGTGCCCCACTTTTATTTTTTTTTCAACCGAACAAATTGTTTGGGGCAGGTTTTTCCCGGTGTATCAGGGAGAACCATTGTGTCCGGGAAAAACACAGGCAAAAGAAACTTGTAATACTCGCCCGATCTTGCTAAACAATACATGTTTATCCACGGTAGGCATCCATATGAATGCGTGTCCGCTACAATCCTATGGAATGGAGTATTAATGGTAGAAAAAATCAACATATTCGCCCTTATCCGCAAGACGTGCAAGGCCTCCCTTTTCCGGGTATGTCCGCCGTGCATCGCCGCCCTCTCCCGGGGATTGGCCCGCTTCCACAACAATACGCAAAGACAGCTGATTATCTTCCTGAACACCTCCCATTTCCTTACCATGGGTGTTTCCCTCGCGCTGGTTGTCGCCTTTTTTCTCTATGCCGTGGACGGGCAACCCATCAAGAGAGCGGACCCCTATGCTTCCGAAGAAACCGGGGATTTTCTGCCCAACGTCAGGGAGATTGTCGGAGAAATCCGTTCGGGGGATTCGCTGAGTTCCTCCTTCCGCTCCAACGGGGTTGAGGAAGAGGTCCGGGAGTCGGTGATCACCGCCTTCGACGGTCTGGTGAATTTCAGGGAGATGAAACCCAATGACCGCTATACCCTGACCCTTGATGACGACGGCAGTCTGGTCAAATGCCTGTACGAATCCGGCCCCCTTGACGTCCATGCCATCGAGCGTACCCCCGAGGGATCGCTCAAGGCGAAAAAGCTTGATGTCGCCCTTGATTGCCGGACGGTAAAATTGCGGGGCAGGATCGAGTCATCACTCTTCGCCGCGCTCAGCGCCTTTAAGGAAGATCCCAAACTGATCTACAGCTTTGCCGACATCTTTGCCTCAAAGATCGATTTTAACACCGAAACAAGGTTCGGCGACACCTTTGAACTGGTCTTTGAGAAATATTATAAAAACAACCAGTTCGTCGGCTATGGCAAGATTCTGGTGGCGCGGTACAACAGCAAGGAAGTCGGCCCCCTTGAGGGCTTTTATTTTGAACAGGGCGGAAACGAGACCGCGTATTTCGACCACCGGGGCTATGAGCTGGGCGAATCGTTTATCCGTTCCCCCATTCCCATGGCCAGGGTCTCTTCCGGCTTTACCTATCACCGTCGCCATCCGGTCCTGGATATTGTCCGCCCCCACCTGGGCATTGATCTCGCCGCGCCCATGGGCACCCCGATCATGGCCTCCTCCGACGGCCGGGTGAAGTCCGCCGGCTGGAAAGGCGGCTTTGGCAAGCAGGTCATTCTTGACCATGGCGGCGGCTATCAGACCTACTACGGGCATCTGTCCGGTTTCGCCAAGAACATTACGGCCGGAGCCAAGGTGCGGCAAAAACAGATCATCGGCTATGTAGGTGCCACCGGCATAGCCACCGGCCCGCATCTCGATTACCGGATGGCCAAGAACGGGGTGTTCACCAACCCTTTCAATGTCAAGTTTCGTCCGCGCTCCCAACTGGCGGGTACCCAGTTGGTTCTTTTCCGTCAGGATCTGCAGACGCTCACCCAATTAGCCTGCAGCCTGGATGACCCCAAGATCGTGGTGGTAAAAAACGTGGTGGTGACCCCGGAAAACCCGATCTCCATGCTCTAATTTGCCCTGCCCTGCCCCTTTTCATATCGTCCTGGTCGAGCCGGAGATCCCCCCCAACACCGGGAGCATCTCCCGGCTGTGCGGGGCCACGGACACCATCCTGCATCTGGTGCGTCCCCTGGGTTTTTCCACCGGCGACAAGCATTTGAAGCGGGCCGGTCTCGACTACTGGAAGTTTGTCGATATCCGCTACTGGGACAGTTTCGATGAGTTTCTCGCAGCCCAGGACGAGCTGCGGTTGCACTTCTTCACCACCAAGGTGGAGCGGCCATATACCGAGATAGCCTACCAGCCCGGCGATTATCTGGTCTTCGGCCGCGAGACCAAGGGGCTGCCCGAGGAGATCATCAATCTCTACCGGGAACGGTGCGCCACCATCCCCATGAGCAACCCCAATATCCGCAGCATCAACCTGGGCATGGCTGCGGCGGTGGTGCTCTACGAGGCGATCAGGCAGCGGGATCTGGGGTAGGTAAGGTCTCGGCTCCGTACCGGTATTTCAGATCCTGCCTCAGCATCTTTTCCAGGGTCGCATCCAGAAATTCCTTCTGGCAGTCCACCCCTGCCATGTCCCCCTCGCGCTGAAAGGCCATGTAGCGGCAGCCGCCGAAGCAGAGGGGCAGGTATTCGCATTTTTGGCAGTGCGCCTCTTTTTGCCAGTGCCCCAGGCAATGCTTTTCTCCCCAGTCGTTTCCCATCCCGTGCCAAATATCGCCCGCCTCGTAGCCCTGGTGACCGATCAGGGTGACGCACTTGTAGATGGCGCCGTCGTGGTTCACGGTGAAGGCATCGTCCAGGTCCACCATGCAGGGGGCGGGTTGCAGTTTGGGGAAGGGATAGCCGCGCCGCATGATTTCTTCCCGCAGAAAAAGGGAGGCTTCCACCAGCCACGGCTCATTCATGGAGCAGCAGCCCCCGCTGAATTCCGGGTTGGCGAACTGGTCGTTTACCTGCATCACCGGATAAAACTGGACGCTGGCGAATGCCTCCGGTCCGAACCCCATTCCCCCAAGGGAATCGAGCAGTTCCGGGAAGCGGTGGAAGTTGTCACAGGTGTAGTTGCCGCTCAGAAATATGGGGAAAATTCCGCAACAGGCCTTGAGGTTGGCAAGGATCGTGGACCAGCTTCCCTGCCCGTCCTTGCCGGGCCTAAAGCGGTTATGGTTTTCTTCCGGGCCGTCCACGGTGATCTTGGCGCTGACCAGCCCCAGCGCCACCAGCTCTTTGGCCATCTCGGCCGTCAGGAGTGAACCGTTGGTGACCAGGGTGAACTCGAAGGTGCCGCCCCGTGCTTCGATCAGGGGCTTGAGCCGGGTGGCCAGGGATTTGATGCGGCTGACATAGAGCAACGGCTCCCCGCCGTAAAAATCTAGGATCAGCCGCTTTTTCTCCGGGGTGAAACGGGCCAGGAGATAGGTGCTGAGTTGTTCGGCGGTGGCGTCGTCCATGGCCGCCGCCACCTTCATGCTTCCCTCGTAACAATAGACGCAGGCGAAGTTGCAGGCCAGGCCCAGGATCACCGAGACCCGCAGGTTGGGGTTCAGGCGGTTGACCTCGTTCAGGTAGCCGCGCATCTCCCGTTGTTCCTTGGCCGGGTCTATAACCACCATGCCCAGCCGGACAAGGGTATCCATGGTTTCCCTTGCCGCCTTACCTGCCTGTACAGCGGCAAGGGTCTCCGCGTGCAACAGGGTCAGGGCGCAGGTCTTGGTTGAAAAAAGAAGGCGAGCCTCTTTTTTCTCCGGCAGGGAGAAGATTTTCAGGAAGGGAGAAAGATGCATATCAGTGGACAAGAAGGAGGCTTGCGCCTCCCTCTTGTCTGGGTTTGTGCTACTTGGTGGGCGAGGCCGTGGCTGCGGCTGACGGTTTGCCGACACAACACAACCCCATGATGGCCACCTTGGTCTCGTCCATTCCCTGGTCCAACACGATGATCTGTTCCTGCATGATACTCTCCTTGTGGTGAAGGGTTGATGGTTTCAGTCTGCCGTGCGGGCAGGCTGCTAAAAGGTGAGCTTCATCCCGGCCAGTACCCAGCGGTCCGGAGTCTGGTACCATACACTGTTATCCTTGGCGCCGTTGAAAAGGTTGTGCACCTTGGCGTAGAGATCACAGGAGACCCACTCTGAGCTGTATACGGTCCGGCCCAGGCTGGCGCTCCAGACCAGATTTTCACTCTGTCCATATTGTCCCAGTCCGGTGACATGGTACCTATCCCACCAGATATACTGGCCTGCCAGCTCACCGCGCCAGTCCTGCTGGTCTTGGTAGCGGAGGATCAGGTTGGCTGCGCTGGTGGTGTCATTTTCCTCGTTTTGGTCGTTGTCCGGTTTAATCAGAGTATAGGTGGTATTGGCCACCAGACTCAGATTATGCCAGGGGGTGGTGGCAGCCTCAACCTCGAAGCCCTGGCGCTGGCTCTTGCCGATATTCCCCCAAGTTCCTGTTGACATGTCTACACCCCAGACATCCTTGATTTGATGGAGGAAGGCATTGAGCTTGAGCGAGACATAGGGCAAACTCCGGTTCTCCACCCCCATCTGCCAGGAGGTGACGATCTCCGGCTTGAGGGCTGGATTGGGCATGTCCCAGATCCCGCCGCCGGTAACATAGGAAAGGATGGGGTGCTGGAACCCCCGTGAGGCAATAGCCCGCAGCAGGGTATCCTCCCGGAGCTTAAAGGTGGCGCCCAGGCTGGGACTAAGCAGGCTGTCGCTGATGCTGTGGTGGTCGTAGCGCAGGCCGGGGGTGAGGGTCAGCCTGCCAAAGGTCATGGTGTCGTTGAGATACACCCCCCAGGTTTCCTCATACCCGGGCCTGGAAACGTCCTGGGCCGGTACCCACCAGTTGGTCTGGGCCCACGGGCCGTAGTCGGTGGTGGTACCCATTTCGCTGCGGTTCATTTCGCCGCCCAGGGAGATCTGCTGCCATGCATTTTGCCAGCTCAGGTGGGCATTCATCCCCTTGCTTTTCTCTTGCCAGCGGGCCTTATAGAACAGGTCATCCGGCGTCCCGGTGAGGGTGGTGGGCAGGATGATCCGGTTATCAATAAAGGTCCGCTCATACTGGCGGACGCCGAGGTTGAGATGCAGGGAGCCGGTGAGCGGGGTGTCGTAGTTGGCGGTAAGAAAATGATTCCGGTCACGGATGTCCTGGTTATAGTCAGGAGACCACGCAGAGCCGAGGGTGACATCCGTGGTGCGGTAATGCGGGTCAAGGGTGCTGCCGGTGAGGGTGAGCGTGGAGCTGCGCGGCAAGTCAACACTGAGCTTGCCGTAGACCCGGCTGCTGTCGTAAAAGCGGTCGTTCATCAGGCCGTTTGACTCCTGTTGGCCTGCATAGAGATAGTAGCCGATCTTGCCGAGCTTGCCGGCCAGGTCCGCCTCGTATTCGGCCACTTGGCGCTCGCCAAAGGAGCCGCTCACAGTAGCGGTGGGTTTAATGGAGGTCCCGGTCTTCTTGGTGAGGATGTTGATCACCCCGCCCTGGGAAGAGCCCCAGGTTGCGGAGGCCGGGCCTTTGATGATCTCGATCCGCTCGATGATGCGCAGGGGGAGATGATTCACCTCCGCATTTCCGGCCATGGCCGAATTGAGGCGCACCCCATCGATGAGCACCAGCACATGCTCCTCCCGGCTGCCCTGGATGAACACCATGCTGCCACCGTTGAAATCCGGCGGAGTGTTGTGGACAAACACCCCGGCCACCCGGCTCAGCACCTCGCCCAGGCTCTGCGCGTGCATCCCCTCGATCTCTTCCGCCGTAATGATGGTGACGTTTTCCGCCACCTGGGTGATGGGTTTGGGGGCGCGGGTGGCGACCGCCACCAACTGGGAGTCGTCGAAGTACATGGCCAGGGGAGCTTCGACCGGTTCGGCGGCGCTGCTCAGGGTGGGCAGCAGGGCGAGGAGAAAAAAGGTAGCGCCGGCGGAGGTACGACTACAGAAAAAATACGGATACGCCATGTGGGTCTCCTAAGCAAAATATGAAATATTACGCATGATCCCAAAAGGTTATGCGCCCTACGTTGTTCCCCCCCGGGTTGCCGACGGCCTCCCCGTATGCGGGAAGACCTGATCTCAGGCTTGCGCAATGGCGCGCAAGGTTCTAGGATTACAGAATGTGGTTTCAGCTCATAAATGGTTCGCCTCTTCTTGACGGGTCGATTCGCCGGTGAAAAAATGTATCCCCCTCATAGCCCTGCTGCTTCTGGCCCTTGTCCCTCCGGCTTGGGCGCTGGACTGCGTTCTGCTCCAGTCTTCGCCGCTCAAGCCCTACGAGGAGGCCCGCCAGGGCTTTGAAAAGGGCTGGCTCCGCCAGCGTCCGGCCTCGGGGCCGAAAAGCATCGGCGGCAATACCGTAACACAGGTTCTGCTTTCCGAGCAACAGGCAACAGATGTTTTCGCCCTGAAAAAACAGCTGCAAGCCGCCCGGCTGGTGGTGGCCATCGGCGATCAGGCCCTGGAGTTCGTCAGGGATCTGCGGGAGGTGCCGGTAATCTACCTGCTGGCGCCCTCGGCCACTGGACCGCTGCCCAAAAACTTCATCGGCATCGAGATGCGCATCCGGCCGTCCCGGCAGCT
>JAZDIS010000278.1:0-6077 GCA_043804705.1 Pseudomonadota bacterium
GCGACTCCGACCATCGTTCAAAAAACCATGGACAAGTTTGCCAAGCTCACCGGCCGCAAGTACCATCTCTTTGATTACTACGGCTCTCCGGATGCCGAGGACATCATCATCATGATGGGTTCCGGTGCCGAGACCGTTACCGCCACGGTTGAGCATCTGGCCAAGAAAGGCAAGAAGCTCGGCCTGGTCATCGTCCGGCTCTTCCGTCCCTTTGACTCTGCCGCTCTGATCAAGGCCCTGCCCAAGAAAGTCAAGCGCATCACCGTGCTTGACCGCACCAAGGAGCCCGGTGCTGCCGGAGAGCCCCTCTATCTTGACATCCGCACCGCAATCGGCGAGGCGGTGGAAGCAAAGGCCCTCAAAGCCAGCCCCAGCATTTTGGGTGGCCGTTACGGCCTCGGCTCCGCCGAGTTCACCCCGGCCATGGTCAAGGCTGTCTTCGACAACATGGCCGCAAAGAAAGCAAAGAACAATTTCTGCGTAGGACCAGATGACGATGTGGCCGGCACCAGCCTCAAGTACGATCCCTCCTTCGACATCGAGGGCAAGGACGTCTACCGGGCCATGTTCTACGGTCTTGGCGCGGACGGCACCGTGGGCGCCAACAAAAACACCATCAAGATCATCGGCACCGAGACCGTCAACAACGCTCAGGGCTACTTTGTCTACGACTCCAAGAAGTCGGGTTCCATTACCACCAGCCACCTGCGTTTCGGCAAGAACAAAATCGTTGCCCCCTACCTGATCAACAAGGCGAACTTCGTGGCCTGCCACAACTTCTCCTTCCTCGATAAGTACGACCTGCTGGGCAACCTGGAAACCGGCGGCACCCTTCTCCTGACCACCTCCTTCAACAAGGATCAGGTCTGGAAACAGCTGCCTTCCGTGGTCCAGAAGGATCTGATCGAAAAGAAGGCCAAATTCTACATCATCGACGCCATCACCCTGGCCGAGGCCATCGGCCTAGGCGCCAGGATCAACATGATCATGCAGACCGCCTTCTTCCTGATCTCCGGCATTCTCACCAAAGCCGAAGCCATCAAGGCCATCAAGGACGCGATCAAGAAGACTTACGGCAAGAAGGGCGACAAGGTCGTCAACATGAACTACGGCGCGGTGGACGTGGCGGTGAACAACATCGTCGAGGTCAAGATTCCCAAGACCGCGGGTGGCCACGAAAAACCGCCCGTTGTTCCCGCTGACGCCCCGGCTTTTGTCAAGGAAGTCACCGCCAAGATGATCGAAGGCAAAGGCGACCGATCAAGGTCTCCCAGATGCCCTGTGACGGCACCTGGCCCACCGGCACCACCCAGTACGAGAAGCGCAACATCGCGGTGCATGTGCCCGAGTGGCTCCCCAAAAACTGCATCCAGTGCGGCCGCTGCTCATTGGCCTGTCCCCATGCCGCCATTCGCATGAAAATCGTCAAGGCTGCCGACCTCAAAAAACAGCCCAAAAGCCTGAAGAATGTCGATGCTGTCGGCGCCCAGTTCAAGGGAAGCAAAACCATCATTCAGGTCTTCACCGAGGACTGCTGCGGCTGTACTCTCTGTGTTGATGTCTGTCCGGCTAAGGAAAAAGCCCTGAAGATGATCGAAAACAACGAGGCAGTCCGCAGCCAGGAAATACCCAATGTTAAATATTTCCTGAACCTGCCCGAGGTCGCGAATAAGGAGATCGATCCTTCCACCGTCAAGGGCAGCCAGTTGATCCGCCCCCTGTTCGAGTTCTCCGGGGCTTGCGCCGGTTGCGGGGAAACACCCTATATCAAGCTGGCCACCCAGATGTTCGGCGACCGGATGCTCATTGCCAACGCCACGGGCTGTTCCTCGATCTACGGCGGCAACCTGCCCACCACCCCCTACTGCAAGCGGGCCGATGGCCGCGGACCAGCCTGGGCCAACTCCCTGTTTGAAGACAATGCCGAATTCGGGCTTGGCATGCGCAACACCGCAAACAAATTCGCAGCCCAGGCCACCGAGCTGCTGGAAAAGGCTGTGGCGGAAAAACTCATCACCAAGAAAATGGCCGGCGAGATCACCACCGCCTCCCAGAAAACCCAGGACGAGATCGAGGCCCAGCGCGCCCGGGTCGCCAAACTGAAAGATGCGCTCACCGGCAACAAATCGCTGATCGCCAAACGGCTCCTGCCCGTGGCGGACTATTTGGTGAAAAAATCAGTCTGGATCTTCGGCGGTGACGGTTGGGCCTATGACATCGGCTACGGCGGCCTGGACCACGTGCTGGCCTCCGGCGAGAACGTCAACGTCCTGATCATGGATACCGAGGTGTACTCCAACACCGGCGGCCAGATGTCCAAATCCACCCCGCGCGCTGCCACGGCGCAGTTTGCCGCCGGCGGCAAGAAGATGCCCAAAAAGGACATCGGCATGATATTCTCCACTTACGGCAACGTCTATGTGGCCAAGATCGCCCTGGGCGCCAACCCGACCCAGGTGGTCAAGGCCTTTGCCGAGGCAGAGGCTTACGACGGCCCCTCCCTGATCATTGCTTACGCACACTGCATCAACCACGGCATCAACATGACCAAGGGCTTTGACCAGCAGAAGAAAGCGGTGAATTGCGGACACTGGCCCCTCTATCGCTATAACCCCGAGCTGGAAGAACAGGGCAAAAACCCCTTGACCATCGACAGCAAGGCCCCGTCCATTCCCTTTGCGGAATACGCCTTAAACGAGAATCGCTACCGCGCCCTGAAGATGATGAACCCGGAGCACGCGGACGAGTTGATGGCCATGAGCCAGAAGGACGTGGAAAAATCCTGGAAATTCCTGGAAGGCCGCGCCAAGGCTCTGGAGCCTGTGAAGAAATAAAACATGGCTTGACCAAGTCCTGTTTGGGAATCCTGCCTTGCTTTGCAAGGCAGGATTTTTTTTGAGCCAATTATACTGAGATGTATGGCTTTGGAGATCAAGGGGCATCCTATCTTCCCCCTCTCTTCCAAGAAAAAGAATGCGGACGGGCAACGGGCCGGGCTTTAGGTGTGTTGCTCAGGGGCGGTGAAATCTCACAACACCTGCAAGGCAACATAAAGGGTGTCGACATCGGTGAACCCCCCCCAGACCTCGCTGGTGGACAGCTTGACGCCGGCGTGGCCGTTAAGGGAAGGCGTGGCCGTCCCATACCAACCGGCAGCCCAGCCGGACGGCATGCCGTCGGTTGGCACTCCGGTGTTGTAGGTGTCCCATATCTCGGCCAGGTCCGTGTATGCGCCATTATTGACCAGTGTATACCACCCTCCTATACCGCTCTGCCCATCGCCCTGGGTGGGCAGAACCACCCGCACCCCATTCAGGGTGGCGTAACGATAGGTGTCGGTGGTGTCGACACCGGGGTTGGCATTGCCGCTGCTGTCCTCGGTAAAGATGGCGTCCAGCGTATTGTGGGCGGTGAAGTCACTCCCGCCGTTCAGGGCGCCGATATTGCCGCTGGTGCCGTTACCGCTCCGGTCCCAATGGAGGTACCATTTGCCGTCCACCAGAACCGGGGCGATGAGCAAGCCTTCATCCCCGCCTACCGCTCCATCGGTCAGATCAATTTGGCTTGCGCTGGCCGTATTGGTGACAAGCACCGTATTACCCGCCACCGCTGACAGATTGCCCGCCGCATCGGTGGCATACACCTTGTATACTCCCGCGGCCAGACCGGATACCGGCAGGTTGGTGGCGCTATCGGCCGCGGCTATGGCAACGCTGTTCCAGAGGTTGTCGGCCGCGGCGGTGATATCTCCGAGGCTGTTTACCGTGAGGGTGTTTCGCACCAGATAGCCGGTGCCGGTCTCGGTGCTTTGCACCACGGCGCTGCCGTCATTGGCAATCGCGGCTGCTGTCACGCTTGCGGTTGGGGCCGCTGTGTCCACGGCGATGGCCAGCCCGGCCGAAGCGACACTGGTGTTGCCGGCTGCGTCCGTGGCCTTGGCGGTGATGGTATGGCTGCCTGCGGCCAGATCAATGTCGATGCTAAATGCCCCGCCGATGGCGGTCCCGGTGCCCAGCAGGGTGGCGCCATCGGTGTCGTAGAGCTTGACCGTGCTGTCTGTCTCGGCCGTGCCGGTGATGGTGAGGCTGCTGGTGCTGCTGGTAAGGTTGTCGCTATCGGAGCTGCCGGAATCATCGGCTGCCGTCAGGTTCAGATCGGCTGGGGCATTGGGGGCGGCAATGTCGGCAGGTTCTGGTTCCGGCGGGGGTTGCGGGAGGTCAATGGATCTGTCCTGGTTCCCGTCATTGTTCACATCGCCGATCTCAGCGTTGCTGACCAATACCTCAAAAATGTTGCCGGTATAGGCGACGACAACACTGTTTAATGAACTCCCGGACAGCATCGCACCATACAGGGCCTCGGCGGCGCTCCCCTGGGAAACGGTGGCGATCTGCATGATCCAGCTCAGCAGGGTGTCGGCGGAGGAGTTACCGGCACGCATCAGCACCTCGGTGATGGTGTTGTTATGATCGCCCACCAGCCTGGCGGTATCGCGAATCAGGGTATCACTCAAGGTGAGGTGGCTGGTTTCAACGGCGTCGGTGAGCCCCCCCTTAATCAGGATGGTGGAGCCAAGATCAATCGTGCCGCCGGCGGCCTCGAGCCGCTGCGCCAGGGCCTCGGCCATGCGGCCGAAAGCGGTGTTGGCGTCCAGGGCAGTGCCGGCGGCTCCCTCCAGGGCGGAGGCGCCAAGGGTGAGGAGATTGTTGACCTGCACTGCCGCAGCCAGCACCTCGCGGGCATGGGCGCCATTGTTTCTGGAGAGTTCGGCAATGGGGTCGAAGCAGGTAAGGTCAACCTCGGGCAGACCAAGACAGAACTGCACCAGGTCCTGGGCCTCGGCCTGGGTACGGCCCTGCCCCATCAGACTTGCCATAAGGGTGGTGAGCGGATTGAGCACCGTGGAGCCGGCCGGGGCGGTCAAACTGCCGGCAAAGGACAGGTTGGTGGCGATGTCGGTGCCGCCCGTGGCGACGATCCGGCCAAGCACTCCAGCAGGCACGGTAAAGCCGCCATCAGTGCCCGAGGTGGTGACAAACTCGCCAACATCGAGGGCGCCATTGCTATTGGCGTCGACGAAGACTTGCGCCCCGGCCAGGTAGCCGTCCTGGACCACGCTGTGGGTAGGATTGAGCATGTTGTGGATGGCGGTGATGATCCCGGCCTGGCTGGCTGGGGCATCATGGGCCACCCCGGCCAGCCAGGCAGCCACGGTGGCCTGGCCGGTGGCGCTTTCGTAAGCAACGGTTTCCACTTCGCTGTCCAGGACGTTGATGAATCGTGCGGCTGCACGGGCCCGGTAATTCAGGGTGACGCCATACTCGTTGTCGAGCGCGGCGCAGAAGGAGAAGAGTTCGGACCAGGAGCCAACACCTTGATCCACCAGCCACCAGGTGGTTTCCTCGGCTTGGATATCGTTTAAGGCGATGCCCAAGCCGTTTTGGGCCACATCGGCCACCAGGCCATACACCTCCTCCATGGTGGCTGCCTGACGGCCCATGAAGGTGTTCACCGCCGTGTCCACCCCGGTGTAATCACCGTGGGCATCGTACAGGGCACGCATCCCGTCCAGCAGCTCCGGAGCGGCCGGAACGCCCAAGGCCAGAATAACGTACTCGTGCAAGGTGGGGGTGACGGAATCGAACATGATGCTGCCCCTTCTTCCGGATGGCAAGAGATCTGTTTGGTTATCCCGGATTGTCCTGTTTCCCGTAACATGCGAAAAAAGGGAGGAACTCATTATAACTTACCCCCACCGCCACAACTGTCAAGACCGAAAACAGAAAAGGTAATTCTTATCAAAAAGATGGAGCCATGATCCCATAAGGCCATGATGCTTGACTCAAAAAATCGGAATGCAGCAGCCAAGGAGATAATTCCTTTCGTTTTTCTCCCTCCACGAGTAATATTGTCGCGCAACAGGGAGTCATCATCCCGAGGCTGTCGCCACCGGTGGACCTACGGGACTGGGCGACAATCCTGGCTTTTCACATAACATTCGGAATTCGCCGCTGCGAACTCGTTTCGCAATCCCGCAGCCCCCCCATGGAACCAAACCGGAGAACACCCCCATGACC
>JAZDIS010000279.1:0-7612 GCA_043804705.1 Pseudomonadota bacterium
AAGGATTGTTTTGCCTATGATGCCGGAATTCCGGCCTGGTCCGAGAAATATCCCAAGGAAACCCTGCTGCTGGGAAATCCCATTACGGATCCGAAGAAGCAGTTGATCTCCAAGGCCGCGTTCGCCGGGAAAACCATGTCCTTCGAGGAGTTCAAGAAAGCAGCCGCCGATCCCAACAGCATGGTCATCGACGTACGGGACCATGTGCAGCGCAGCAAGCCTTTGCCGGGACTTGAGAAGGCCCCCGTCATTCCTCTTGACAACTTTATCCCTAATTTTGTCAAAAAGAAAATAAATCAGGACAAAAAGCTCCTGATTTTCGATCAAGTTGGGAAACAGGTCAATTGGCTTGAATATTACCTGGTTGAGTACGGGTACAAGAATTATGCCTTCCTGAAGGACGGTGCCACTGGGGTGCTCGGCTCACAGGAATACAAATAAATAATCAATCGGCAGGAAGCAAGTTCCCCTCTCGTGGGTGCATACCAGCACCCCGCGAGGGGAATTCTCTGTACGGGGCAAAGTGAGCTTATTAATAGAGCAAAAGCTTTGGCCATTGGTGTTTGCGCCTATCTTAACAAACCGGTTTTACAGCACGATTTTCTCTCTGCCGCCCACAAGGCCCTTGTAAAGAAGAAAATAACACCCGGATCACAACAGGGTATTCTTGAGCGGTAGCGGCCGCGAAACCCGACATTATTCTTCCATTTCGCCCACATCCACATCCCCGGCAATGAATTCGTTGAGCCTGATCCGACAGTAAAATGGGGTATCCTCTTCGCTGAGAATGGTGATGCCCCCTTTGGTATCCTGTAGGCGGACAGCTTCCGGCGCGTTTGTTCCGGCTCCGCCGTTGCCGACGAGGAGACAGTTTTTTGTTTTCATGGCAGGTGTCTCAGAAGGAGGTTGAAGGGAGGGGAGAATAGAGATATTGTGGCACGGTCCGTCGGGGAAGTGCAAATATTCCCACAACTATATCCACAAGAGCTAACCGGTCGCAATCAGCGCCACGCCGCGTTCCCAAAAAACATTGTGACCTCTTACGACAAGGAAGGTGTTGGATGAGCAAAAAAGAGAAGAATAGCCTCTGCCCGTGCGGCACGGGACTGGAGTTTGCCGAATGTTGCGGGCCGTTTCTGGGAGGCAGTCGGCTTGCTCCGACTGCGGAGGCGCTGATGCGTTCACGCTATACCGCTTTTGCCATGCAGGAGGTTCCCTACCTCCTGCGCTCCTGGCACCGGAGTACCCGTCCGGCTGATCTTGATCTGGACGACCAGACGGGTTTTGTCTGGCACGGTATCGAGGTGCTGGAGACCGAGGGCGGCGGGGCGGGGGCGCAAGCCGGGGTGGTGGAGTTTATCGCCAATTTTTCCGGGCAAGGCCAGGAACATCGTCTGCATGAACGGGCTAAATTTGTTTGTGAAGAGGGGCAGTGGTTGTACGTGGATGGCAAGGTGAACCCGGGCCGGATCCCGGCAACCAGCGAAAAGATCGGGCGCAACGAACCCTGCCCCTGCGGGAGCGGCAAGAAGTATAAGAAATGCTGTCAGCCTAAGTAACCTGGGCTCTGGCGATCAGATTGCTCCGTTAAGGACCGTTTCGCCTTTTGGGCGGAAGAGATGCGATACGGGCGTAATGAGGTTGAATCGTAACGGCTCGCGGAGAGTTACTCCCCCGCAGATGACACAGTATCGTACTCGTCGGCGTGCATGCAGCCATGGCGTCGGCAGGATAAAGATGCGGCTGTTTATTACGGTATCCGCAGCATTCTCAGAACAATGATTCCCACTTCATACAGCATATAGAGGGGAATGCCCATGAGCAGCATGTTGAAAACATCGGGGGTCGGGGTGAGGAGGGCGGCGGTGACGCTGATGACCAGTGCGGCGTAGCGGCGGTTTTTTTCAAAGAACGACCTGGGCAGGATCCTTATCTTGGCCATGAAGATCATGAAGATGGGCAATTCAAAGATCAGCCCGAAGGCGAGGACAAAGATCGAGACAAAGGAAACAAACTCGCTGATGGAGATAATGGGCTTGAGCTGTTCTGTCTGGAAATCCAGCAGGAAATTGATGCCGAAGGGCAGGGTAACGAAATAGCAGAAGGCGGCCCCGCTGTAAAACAGGATGCAGGAGAAAAGAACAAATCCGAAAACAAGGAGGCGGGATAAGGAGAAGGGCTTGGCCAGGGCGCGCCAGAGAAAAAAGCTGAGCATGGGCATGATGGTGAAAATCGTCATGGCCAGGGAGACGGTGACATGGGCGAGAAAGGGTTCTGCCACCGTGAAAAAAGCGAGTTTCTGGTGGAGATGTTTCTGGATTCCTCCCAGCAGTTGGGGGGAAATGCTGTAGAAGCCAAGGCAGCCCAGAAACAGGGCGAACCCCGTTGTCAAGACAGCCCGGCGCAGGTCTTTGATAATGACGGCAAGACGGTGGGTGGTGGTAGTGTCCAAGGGCGGCGGCCAGGGTTAGCGGGAAGTGTCGGCAGAATTTTTTTGGGGGCTTCCGTGGATCTCTTTGTCCAGACGCTTGAAAAAAATCTCCATGAACTCATGCCGTTCGGCAGCCAATCGTTTGCCTTCCGGGGTCAGCATCTTGTCTTTGATCTTGCAGAGTTTCACCAGAAATTCCCGATAGGCCGTGTCTTCGGTGGAGTAGGACGAGGTTTTCGCCACATCCACCCCGCGGTTGTGCAGCCGGGCTCCGACCTGGCCGGCAAAGAGAAAGGCGCGGCCGATGCCGATGGCGCCGATGGAGTCCAGTTTGTCCGCGTCAAAAAGGATTTTGGCTTCCAGGGTTTCCGGCGCTTTGTTGTTGCGGTAGCGGTGCGCTTCGATGCAGTGCAGGATTGCTTCCTGCATCTCCGGGGAAAAATCCAGGCCCGTGAGGATGGCGCGGGACATTTCCGCGCCTTTGGTGGCATGGCAGATCCGGCCCTGGGAAAGCATTTCGTGGCTGCGGCCGATGTCGTGGAGTAGGGCTGCGGCGCTGAGGATATCCAGGCGGGCGTTCATCAGCCGGCCGATATGGAGGGCCAGGTTGTGGACCCGTTCGGTGTGGTCCGGGCCGTGGCAACCGCCTTCGGCCTGGCAGTACTCGTGGGAAATGGCCAGCAGCCGCGCGGTGAGCTCCCGGCCCAGGGGCGGTTCGCCCTGCAACGGCCCGGAAGAGAGGCCTGCCTGTTGATGGTCAGCGTTTGGCGAGGACATGGTCCAACCATCTGATGCCGAGACGGAGCAGGGCAAGGTCTTCCCCGGCAAGCTCCTGCCGCTCGTCGGCTGTAATGGGGAAGGGCAGGGTAAGAGTGGCGTCGAGGAGCCGCTGCCGGAAGGTATCCAGGCTGTAGAGAAACAGGAAGATCTCCTCTTCAAGCTCCTCCGGCGGATGTCCGTTTTTAAGGCGGGGATGGTGGAGGATGGGCAGCAGTTCATCGTTCATGGCGTTGTAGGTGGCCAGCGCCTGATCCTTCTGCCAGGTGGTGATGTCCTGGGGCTCGCCCTGGCTGAACCCTTTGCAGTGCGGCTCGGTGAGGAGGACATGCATTTCATGCCGTCCGCCGTCTTCGCTGGTGAAGGCTCCGCGTCCCAGGGGATAGGTCCGGCAGGCGCCGGGGCGGTCCGCGTAGACCCTGCAACCGGAGGCGGTCACAAACGGGCAGCTGTCCCGGCCATCATCTATCATACAGAGGAAAACCCGGGAAAAGGCGCTGCCTTCAGCCTGTTCGATGAGCGCGTGCCGGTCGAGAAAATCCGAGGGGGCAAGACCCATATGCCTGCTCAGCCGGAGGACATCGTAGGGGGTAAGGGCCAGTTCCAACTCTCGGCAACAGTCCGTAAAGCAGGCCACGCCGGGATGGCAGCTGAACCGGAAGGTCTCGTCCGGGGGCAGGGGCCGGACATGCTCTGGGGAAAGATCGGGGCGCATCTACGCGGTTTTTCCACGGTGCCAGAAGGTGAGCAGGGGGCTGGCCACGAAGACCGAGGAGTAGGTGCCCACTATGACCCCCACCAGCAGGGCGAAGGAAAAATCGTGGATCACCGAGCCGCCCAAGGCGTACAAGGCTGCGAGAACCAGGAATACGGTGAGCGAGGTGACGATGGAGCGGCTCAAGACCTCGTTGGTGCTGGTATTGATCAGGGCGTCGGTGATATTGTCCGGGTCTTCGCTTTTGTGCAGGTTTTCCCGGATCCGGTCGAAGATGATGACCGTGTCGTTCAAGGAATACCCGGCCAGGGTCAGGAGCGCGGTAACGGTAAGAAGGGTGATCTCCATGTTGAGCAGCCAGATGAGACCGAGCACCGCCAAAACGTCATGGAGGGTGGCCAGGGTGGCGGCAAGGCCGAAACGCAGGTCAAAACGCAACCCCAGGTAGACGATTACTCCGAGCAGGGAAATGACCACGGCCAGCAGCGCTTTTTCGCGCAGGGTGTCGCTAACTGAGGAGCCGATTTCCGATTGGTTCTCGACAATAAAATGTTTATCCGGGAAATCGGCGTTCAGCTGGGCGGTGACCGTCTCGGAAACATGGCCCACAACCTTCTCGCTGTTTTTTATCTTGACGATCAACCGGTTTTCGCCCTCGACCTTTTGCAGCTCGACGCCTTCAAGAGCTCCCTTTGCCAGGGCGGTGCGCACCTCGCCCAGGGAAAAAGGCTGGGTGGACTGGTACTGGAGCAGGGTGCCGCCGGAAAAATCCACGCCCATGTTGGCCTGGCCGCGGATGATCTGGACAAAGGCCAGGCAGCCGATGAGCGCGCAGGCGCCGGAGATGGTGAAGGTCAGTTTCTTGAGCTGCATGTAGTTAAGGTTCGGCTTCTTGAGAAACAGCATGAATGATAGATTTTTTAGCTTCCGTTTCCCCTGCATGGAGTCATAGAACAGCCGTGAGGCGAAGAGGGTGGAGAAAAGGTTGAAGATGATGCCAAGCGACAGGGTGGCGGCAAAGCCCTTGATCGGACCGGTGCCGAAAAGAAACAGGGCCATGGCGGTGATCAGGGTGGTCACATGGGCGTCGATGACTGTCCAAAAGGCCTTGGCGTAACCGGCTTCGACTCCGGAGCGCACGGATTTGCCCAGGGCGAACTCCTCGCGCATCCTCTCGAAAATGACGATGTTCGAGTCCACCGCCATGCCAACGGAGAGGATGATGCCGGCGATGCCCGGCAGGGTCAGGGTGCCGCCCATCATCGCCAACCCGGCAAAGAGCAGGAGAATATTGAGGACCATGGCCAGATTGGCGATGACCCCGGAAAGCCGGTAGTACACGGCCATGAACACCACCACCAGGAAGGTGCCCAGCAGGCCGCTCATCAGCCCTTTGTTGATGGAGTCCTGACCGAGGGAAGCGCCCACAGTGAGGTTCTGGACGATTTCCACCGGGGCGGGCAGGGCGCCGATCCGCAGGACAATGGCCAGGTCGGTCGCCTCCTCATAGCTGAAGCTGCCGGAGATCTGGGCGCTGCCGCCGAGAATCTTTTCCCGGATCACCGGAGCTGAACGGACCACCTCATCCAAAACGATGGCAAAGCGTTTGGTTACATTTTTTTCCGTGACCTGGCCGAAAATCGTGCCGCCACGCCCGGTAAAGTCGAGGCTGACGTAGGGTTCGTTGAAGTTACCGCCCACCCGGACCTGGGCATCCTTGACCATGTCGCCGGTCAGCAGCACCTGGCTCTTGAGCAGGATGGGCAATTTGCTTTCTTTCTTGGTGGTTTTGTCCACATCTTTTTCGAAGTAGATCTCGGTGCCGGCCGGAAGCCTGCTCTGCAAGGCGAGATTGAGTTGTTTCCGGCTGCCGCCTTCCTGCCACTGACCAGCCTGGATAGCCTGGCCGATGAGCTGTCCCAGATTGAGGCCAGCCGTGTCGTCCACCAGCTTGAACTCAAGCTGGGCGGTGCGGCCGATGAGGTTCAGGGCGCGCTGCGGATCCTTGACTCCGGGCAACTGGATGACGATTTCATCCGTCCCCTGCCGGACAATGGCTGGTTCTGCCACGCCGAACTGGTCGATCCGGTTCCGGAGAATCTCCAGAGATTGGTCCACAGCCTTGTTGTTGATGAAATCGATTTTTTCCTTTTTCAGGCTGAGGATGATGCGGGGGAAGATTCCCTGTCCGGTCTGGAAATCGCTGTCAAGGTCGGGAAAGTCCTTGCTGATGGTCTGTTTGACCGTTTCCAGGGCGCCGGTGTTGGGCAGGGTCAGGATGATCTTGCGCGCGTCGGTGGAAGCGGTGCGGACCACGATGATCTTTTTCTGCGCCAGGGCTTCCTTGAGATCCTGGACCGAGAGGTCCAGATTGTTTTCAATGGCTTTTTTGAGGTCTACCTTGAGGACCAGATGCATGCCGCCCTGGAGGTCCAGGCCCAGCTTCAGTCCTGCCGGAGCGAGATATTTCTGCCACCAGGCCGGAACCTTGGTGAAGGAAGGGGCAACGGTCAGGCCGGCAAAGATGGTGACAAAGAGCAGGAGGGTGATTTTCCAGCGCAGGGAACTCGACATAAACACTCCATGATGCGGGTTGACCGTTGAGGTGAAAAAAACAATGTTGTCAGCGGATTATGGATAAAACGGCATAAGGAGCCGTAACAAATTTGCTCAAGAAGCAAGGTGTTGTTTCGTAACGGCTCCTCAATGTGCGGGCTGACAACAACACTCTTTGAGGGAGAACTAAAACATGGCTTCCTTGACCAAGGCCCCGGTGTCATGGCGTGTACTCGATTTTTTCTGTGAGACCGGTGGGCATGGTTTGGTGCGAGATTATACTCCCCTTTTGTCAGAAGTCAATTTGCAAAAAAATATGGTGGGGGGCAGACGTTTGCCTGGATTTGCAAGTGAGTTTTCCGCTCCTTTTTTTTGCAAGAAAAAATCTGGGGCAATAACGGGCCATGTTATAATATGAAAAAAGATTTTTCAGCTGGAGAGGGGCGCAAGGAAAAATGGGCAAAAAAATTCTCGTTGTCGATAACAATCCCATGGTGCTCAAGCTCGTTGCCAACCTGTTGGAGAAGGGCGGGCATGAGGTGCGTACCGTCGTGGATGGGCTGGGCGCCCTGAATATCCTGAAGTCCTATGTGCCGGACATCATTTTTGTCGATCTGGTGATGCCCAATATCAGTGGAGAAAAGCTGTGCCGGATCATTCGGCACATGCCCCATCTGCAAGGGGTATTCCTTGTCATTCTTTCGGCCATCGCCGCCGAGGAAGAGCTTGATTTCGCGGCGTTGGGGGCGGATGCCTGTATCGCCAAGGGAAGCATGAGCAATCTGGCCCGGCATGTGGCCAAGGTTCTTGAGCTGGCAAGTCCCGCCGGTAGTCAGGAGAAGTCCCTGGACATCATGGGGCTTGATGAGATCGCGACCCGTGAAATCACCAGGGAGCTGCTCTCTTCCCGGCATCATTTCGAGATAATCATCAGGAATATGTCCGAAGGGATTCTTGAGCTTGCCCCGGATAGGAAGATCATTTTCGCAAACCCTGCGGCGGTAACACTGGTGGGGATAGCGGAAGAAATGCTGCTGGGCACCGAATTTACCGGGATTTTTGTCGGTAATTCCCTGGAAACCGTGGCCGTGATATTGAACGCTCCGACGGAGGCGTCCAGAAAAACTTTGGAA
>JAZDIS010000280.1:0-5259 GCA_043804705.1 Pseudomonadota bacterium
TACCTGGAAGGCATCTATGTTGACGGCGCACCGAGCGAAGCAGATGCGGTGTTGCTGAGTAGTTACGAGGGGTCTTTGTTTTCCAGGGAGGAGGTCCGCGGCATCAGCTCGTCGAGGATCATGGCCAGCTTCGCTTTGATAATGGGCTTGGTGAGAAAGCTGTTCATCCCTGCCTCGTAACAGGCGTTCTCATCCTCTTTTCTGGCGTGGGCCGTAAGTCCCACTATAGGCAACGGCTGCTTCAGGGAACGCAGACCGACATAACTCTGCCGCAAGATCGGGTCAGCCTCAATTTCCCTGATTCTCCTGGTGGCCTCCATGCCGTCCATATTGGGCATCTGAACATCCATCAGGACCAGATCAAAGGTCTGATGCTGGAGATGCTCCAGGGATTCGGCCCCATCGGAGGCCACCTCGACCTCATATCCTTGCCGGGTGATCAGGATACTGGCCAGCCGCTGATTGACCGCATTATCCTCAACCAGAAGAATCCTCCCTCCGCTGATCGATTCTTCACGGCCCGCGACCTTATGCTCTTTCAAGGAGATGATCTCCGCAGGAGCCTCTTCCAGGGGAATCACGAAAGAAAAGGTGCTGCCCTTCCCCACCTCACTCGTCACAATGAGACGACCGCCCATGAGTTCCACGAGTTGGACGCAGATGGCCAACCCCAAGCCCGTGCCCCCGTACTTCCTGGTGGTCGATCCATCGGCCTGAGTAAATTTTTCAAAAATCGCCTCAACCCTGTCGGCGGGAATACCTATGCCGCTGTCGCGCACCGAAAACCGGCCGGCAATCCGGCCGGCAGCGTCACACTCAGAGACAACCTGAATATCAATCCCCCCCTGCTCGGTGAATTTCATGGCGTTTCCGGCAAGATTTATCAAGACCTGGCGTAGCCGGTTGCTGTCCCCCATTATTCTTTTCGGAATATTGCTGTCAATCTTGCAGGTGACCACAACCCCCTTTTCCCTGGCAGGGATCTTGAACATGGCGGCCACGTTGTCGATCACCTCGGCAAGATCAAAGGGCAACCGTTCAAGTTCGAGTTTCCCAGCCTCGATTTTTGCCAGATCAAGGATGTCGTTGATCAGGGTCAGCAGGCTTGCCGCGGATTGGGCAATGGTTCGGGTATAATCGAGCTGCTCTTCGGCCAGGAGAGTCTCGGACAGGAGCTCGCTGAAGCCGATGATGGCGTTCATGGGCGTCCGCAGTTCGTGGCTCATATTGGCCAAAAAATCGCTCTTCAGCCGGCTGATTTCTTCAAGCCGCGCATTGGCTTCCCGCAACTCGCCGGTCTGTTTGGCTATTTCGCTTTCAAGCTTCCTGGCATACTCTTTTTCCCGATCCTGATTGAGCCGGTACTGCCGGTAGTTGTCTTCAATAAGCTTGCCATGCTGCTGTTGGAGGATGTTAATCTGCCGGACCGACTGTTCATGATCGGCGACAAGCACCTCCCGTTCCTGTCTGTACAGGGCAAGGTCAATAGTATTCCGCAACAAGGTAGTAAGTGCGGAACCTGGCCGCCAATCATCTTCCGGGGCAGCAGAGCAAGAAACGATCAGCACTGCCGACAATGTGCCCAGATACACCGCATGGCACCGGGCGCCGTTATCCACCTTTCCCGCGACAAAGCCATCGGCCGCCTTGGCTTCGAGCACCAGCTTGTCCCGCACCGGCGGGGCAAGCGCCAAAGGCCGCGCCCCATCAAGCAAGGCGCCGGACCCGCTCACCAGGAGCATCGAGGCCTCCGGCAACAAGGCATCGAGAATCGTCAGGAAACTTTGCAGTTCCTCGTCGGCGTCGATCAGGTCATCGAATATGGCATCAAAAGTGGGCTCGGTCATCAGCGCTTCACTCGTCCGATTCGTACAGTTCTTTGGCCTTGGCCATTTCTCCAGGCAGATCCCTGATGATAATCTTGTAATCCGCCACCCTTTCTTTTACATGCTCGGTCAATTCTGGGGCCAGCGATTCGATGGGGCCCGGAATGGCCCAGTAATTCATCTTTCCCGCCATGAATTCAGCCAGCTGCAAAATACTGTCGGTGCTGGAAACGGATTTCACCTGCTTGGAAAGGTGATGCGACTTGATGGCGCTGAGCACTTCCAGGGGCAAGCCCCATTCCTTGGTAAGAAAATAACCCACCTCGGCATGATCGGCGCCGATAGCATTGCGTTCACACTCGATCAGGGTTCCCTTCTCCTCTCGGAAAGCCTTGCAGGCTTCGCGCAGATGCTCCCCGACTATCTGATTTTCAACGATGAGTCCGATGTCATGAATGATGCCGGCCAGAAAAACATCCTCGCCATCCTTGCCGAAAATACGCTTGGCGATCATTCCCGAGAGGATGGCCACGGTAGCGGAATGCATCCAGAGTTTTTGAGCCGAAAAATCAGCGTCGTCGCCCTTGAACAGCCCGCGCAGCCCTTCAACCGCAACCAGATTGCGGAGCTGCTTCATGCCGGCAAAAACCACCGCCTTGGAAATGGATTCAACCTTTTGGGACAAGCCGAAATAGGGGCTGTTGACCAGACGCAACAGCCGGGTGACCAGAACGGGATCGAGCTTGATGATCTCCTCGAAATCCTGCATGGTGCTCCGATCATCATTGACCATTTGGGTCACTTTGATCGCCACATGCGGGAGGGTTTTAAGCTCGGTAAATTTTCTCAGTATCTCTTTGACGCTGGGCATGGCTCAATCAGGCGAACTCTGGAGAAATTACCCTGCAAGGTGTTGTGGGCTTTCTGCCCAAGGCAAGTCATTGCAGATCGTCAAAGGCCTTGAGAAGGACGGCGAGCTGGGCCGCGAGCTCTCTCCCCTGGGAAAGGTCGCCGGCGCGGCCTTTTTTTTCAAGGTCGGCTGCGATCTTGCGCACCCCCTCCACCCCGAGACTGGCCGAAGCGCCCTTGATGCTATGCGCGGCGTCAGCCACCGCCACAGAATCTTCCGCGGCAAGGCCGTCATTGATCCGCGCCAGATCCGAGGCGGAAGAATCGCGGAAGAGTATCAGCAACTCCGCCAGCATCTCTTCGTCGTCTCCTGCCTGCTCCAAGGCAAAATTTCTATCCCAATCAAGGTCTGCCATCTCTATTCCTTATCATGAAGTTGGCATCACCACAGCAAAAAAAAAGGCTGCGACGACAGCGACAATCAAACCAATTCCCAAGTCAACGCGTTTATCATACCGAAAGTGTTACAGATCGGTAAAGGCATAAATAAAAAAAGGCGCAAGGTGGAAGACAAAAAGCTGAAGGGAAACGAGATGTTTTCTTGCACCTTTCACCCGGACAGGACCTCCTCTATCTCGACAAAAGGAACAACTCCAGCCCTGAGCAGACACACCTTGCCCTCTTGATACCCAAGGAGGGTAGAGCCCTGGCCGCCCGGAGTTTTTCCGCCATCGATAACCAGGCCAACCCCTGGCCCCAACTGGTCACGCACGCCGCCGGCCGTCACCGCCGGCGGGTGTCCGGAAAAATTAGCACTGGTCGCGGTTATCGGCCCAGCAAAAGCCCTGACAAGCTGCCGGGCTACTGGATGGGAAGAGACCCGGATCCCGATGGTGCCCCGGTTCCCGGTAAGCAGCTCCGGCAATAATGGAGCCCCAGGGAAAACAAGGGTCAATGGTCCGGGCCAGAATTTTTGCATCAACATGGTGAAGGAAGGAGGAATTTCCGCGACCAGAGTGGAAAGCTGGGACGGATTGTCAACAATCAGCAAAACCGGTTTATCGGTAGAACGTCCCTTCAAAGCGAAAAGACGGGAGAGTGCCGCCTGATTGAAAGGATCAACCGCCAGCCCGTAATATGTTTCCGTGGGAAAGGCGACAATCCCTCCATCCCGAAGGACCGCACAGGCCTGGGCCAGAGACTCGTCTGTCACTTGGGATTCCCCCACGGCTTGTCCTGTCACAGGCTCCCGGCAAGCCTTTGCGCCTTTTCCTCAACCTCACGGGCCATCTCTTCCTTAAAGACAAGAAGCCTTCCCGCCAACCGTTCATCGGCAAGGGCCAGAATCTGCACCGCAAGAATGGCACCATTTTTCGCCCCGGCCTTGCCGATGCCCATGGTGGCCACCGGCACCCCGGGCGGCATCTGCACCGTGGAAAGCAGGGCATCAAGGCCGTTTAGAGAGGAGGAATCCACCGGCACCCCGATAACGGGCAGGATGGTGTGGGCCGCCAGAACTCCAGCCAGGTGGGCCGCCATCCCGGCTGCGGCGATGATAATTTTCAGACCGCGCCCCTTGGCGCTGCTTGCGTATTCCATTGCCCGCGCCGGGCTGCGATGGGCCGAAGCCACCGTTATTTCGTAGGGGATATCCATCTTCTGCAAAAAATCCAGGCAACCCTGCATAACCGGCAGATCCGAATCACTGCCCATGACAATACCGATCATAACTCACTCCCCTTTTCGATCATAATCATTCGCCAGAAACAAAAAAAGGCCACTATGTCACTATGCAAAATAAACGTCCAGCAGCGCCGCTTCGCTGCTGCCGCAGATGCGAGGAAGAGGCCTGCGAAATGGCTGGTGCACATGAGCAGGTCGATGACAACGCAGCTGCGGTGCTGCTGGACGTTTATTTCCGGTCAAAGGCCTTGCGGCCGATATCCTTCCTGTAATAACAGCCTTCCCAGCTGATTTCCTCCGCAGCCTTATAGGCCTTGCTAATAGCCTCCTGCACCGTGTCGCCGATGGCGGTCACCCCCAACACCCGTCCGCCATTGGTCACAACAGCATCGCCCTGCAAGGCGGTCCCGGCATGAAAAACCACCACATCCTTGTGCTGTCCGGCCTTGGCGAGGCCTGTGATGACCTTGCCATTTTCGTACTTTCCGGGATAGCCCCCGGCCGCCATGACCACGCAGACCGTAGGCCGCGGATCGATCTCCAGGGAAATTTCGGCCAAGCGGCCATCAACCACCGCCTCCATGATCTCCACCAGATCTGTTTTAAGCCGCATGAGCAGGGGCTGGGCCTCGGGATCGCCAAACCGGCAGTTGAACTCAAGCACCTTGACCACACCCTGGTCAATCATCAGGCCGGCGTAGAGCACGCCCTTGTATGGGCAGCCTTCCGCCGCCAGCCCCTTGACCGTCGGCAGCATCACCGTTTCCATGACCTGCCGGTGCAGGGCCTCGGTCACCACCGGCGCCGGGGAATAAGCACCCATGCCGCCGGTGTTCGGCCCCTTGTCTCCATCAAAAATCGCCTTATGGTCCTGAGAGGTTGGCAGGGGCAAAACCGTCTC
>JAZDIS010000281.1:0-2092 GCA_043804705.1 Pseudomonadota bacterium
GGGGCCGGACCAGGCCATCCCTTTTGCCGACCCGGAGAGGCCCACCGGCGTGAATCTGCCGAGCCTGACCACCGGGCAATTTACCGTCAGCGGCATCAGCGCCATGATGCAAGATTGGGAGCAACTCCGGAACATTCGGGACACTATCCTGCCGCTTTTCAGTATTCCCGAATTTGTCCCCTACCTCAGGCCTTACCCCACTATCAAGGCCATCGAAACCCGGCTCAACCTGAAAGATGAAGGGATCAAGGTTGACCAGGGGCTGGCTGACGCCATCGAGGCGCAGCAGAGGGGCGCATACATCAAACAGGCTGAAGTGGCGGAGGTGACGGCCGACGCCCAGGCTCAGACCGTTCAGGCCCAGGCAGTTCAAGCGCAACTCCAGGCGGAAGGACTTCAACCGGAAAGCGCCGGCGCCCCCTCAGCAGGTGCGCCAGTATAGGAGCAACCATGACTTTAGGACCCGGCATCAAAACCGACATCCGCACCGGGAACCCCATCCTGGACAACCCCCAAGTCCGTAAGGAAGAGGCCGAAGCCAGGCTGCAAGAGGCTGTGAACCGCAGTCTTGCTTTCCAGGCTGACCTTAAAGGTCCCGGGGGGGAGGTGTTGGGGGTTCTGGTGGAGCAGATGATCGTCTACGCCGGGGAAGTTCTCTCCCAGGATGCGGCCTACAAAAATTTCTTGGCGACTCTGCAACGGCTGAACATCGAAATCGAGATAGCCCCCAAGGTTGTGGAGCGCCACTTAAAGATGGTTTTACCGAGCTATGATCGCCGCCGCCCCGCCAGGGATACCGGCCAGCGAGAAAAATAGGCGGCCCGCAAGGATACCCGCCGAAAGGAGCGTTTATGACGGTCGATATTGAAGGCGCCCATACTTCTGAGGACGAAGGCAGTTTAGCGTCCATCCGGGAGCGGATCAAGCAGTCACGGGTTTTTTCCGGTCATCCTGCGGAATTGGCTGGCCCCATCCAAATCGGGTTTGATTTTCTGTGCCTGGACGAGCCTGTCAAGGTATTGCAGATAGGCCTTGAGGGCACGGTTGGGTCCGAGGACATTGCGGGTCTTATCGATGGCTTGCCGAAAAGACTCAGCGGGCAAGGGGCCTGTTTTTCGATAAAAGGCCTCGATAGCCGTGGCTTCGCGTTGGTCGATGGGAACAGAGCGTTGCAGTAGCCGGCTGAACTCGCGGAAGACTTCCGGCAACCCGAAGCCGGGTTGCGCGTTGGGTCGGCTATGACCCCGCCACAGGTCGAGAAGCTTTTGCAGTTGTCCCGTGCCCCGTTTTTCGTTTGCCCTTTGATAATCAAATGGACGTTTTTTGGTGAAGGGTTGAAGCGGGATCTGGTGCTCGTCATCGATGATCAGCGATGCCTCGTGTTTGTCCACTGGATCATAGCGAAAGTTACATCTTCGGCCTGCGTAGCGGGAGGGGACGCGGAAAAGCCCATTGGGCAGGGGCACCTGTCCGGTGGTAGGGTGACTTTTGGCCCTGATAAAGATTTTAAATGCATGGGCGAGCTCGGCTACACCGACTCGTCTAGTTGAGATGCGTTGGGCCAGGGCTTGTTCCGGAGACATCTTTATCTGACGGTGGTGGTGCCGGTTGTAAACAAGCGAGATCGTTGCCTGAAGCAACGCCTCGAGGTGTTCAAGATCGACAACTTCTTGTTTGGGCAGCTCATTGACAAACCATCTTTTCAGGGATCTGTGATAGGCTTCGATCTTTCCCTGAGCCGCGGGATTACGAGATTTGACCCAGTTTCGATGCACGCCCAACATGGCAAGGCCGGTGCGGAAGACCACCGAGTCATAAGCCGAAGCACGGTCAAACTGCATGCGCAGAGCCATGCCCCACTTGGATGCGGCCAAGCGAAAAACCCTCACGGCCGCCTGGATATTCTCGGCAGGTGCTATGATGGCGGCCAGGATGTAACGACTGAATCGTCGAGAATCGACAGCACGTGAACCCGGATCGTTTTTCCGTTGATAAGGGTCACCGGAAATGGGCCTTTGGCATCCAACTGCCAGCTATCGTGCGGCTGGTCGGTCTCGTACAGATCCCGCAGCTTTTTGTCCGTGCCCTTTCG
>JAZDIS010000282.1:0-5423 GCA_043804705.1 Pseudomonadota bacterium
TTGATGTAGTCAACGTCTTCCGGCTGCATACCCGCATCCTTGAGCGCCATCTGCATACAGCGGGAGGCGCCGTTGCCATCCTCGGGAGGAGCGGCCATGTGGTAGCCGTCGCTGCTCAACCCGTACCCGGCAACTTCGGCATAGATCTTGGCGCCACGGGCTTTGGCATGCTCCAACTCTTCGAGAATGAGCACTCCGGCCCCTTCGGAAATAATAAAACCATCCCGGTCCCGGTCAAAGGGGCGGGAGGCTTTTTCCGGCTGGTCATTGCGGGTGGACAGGGCCTTCATCGCATGGAAACCGCCGACCGCCAGAGGACAGATCACCGATTCACTGCCGCCGGTAATGGCCACATCACATTCATCGTTGACGATGGAGCGAAACGCCTCGCCCACCGCATGGGTTCCCGCCGCGCAGGCCGTGGTGAGCGACAGATTCGGCCCCTTGGTGCCGTAAACAATGGAAATCTGCCCGGCGCCCATATTGGGAATAACCATGGGGATAAAAAAGGGCGTAATGCGCTTCGTCCCTTTTTCCAAGGCCACCTGATGGTATTTTTCTATGGTGGGCAGGCCGCCGAGCCCGCAGCCCATGATGCTGGCGACTCGGGGAGCGTTTTCAACGGTAATTTGCAGCTCGGCATCCTGCAAAGCTTCCCCGGCCGCCGCGACCGCGTACTGAACAAAGAGGTCGAGGTGCTTGGCGACCTTTTTGTCCATATGGTCTTCAACCTGAAAATCCTTGACCTCGGCAGCGATGTTTACCCCGACCTCACTGGCGTCGAACCGGGTAATCGGGCCGATGCCGCTGACGCCTGCGCACAGCGCACTCCAGGTTTTCTCCACGCCTGTTCCCAGGGGAGTAACCAGTCCAACTCCTGTGACCACGACTCGTCTGCCCACGCTGATCCTCACCATCTGTTTGCAGAGAAAGAACAGCCCTGGCAGGCGCACACCCGCCAAGGTCAGTCCTCATTTATTCCCGCTAGGTACCTGCTACCGACAAAAATATCAGGATCAACCGGCAACCTTGTTGACATGGTCAATGGCGTGCTGCACGGTGGTGATCTTTTCCGCAACGTCATCGGCAATCTCAATATCGAATGCCTCTTCCATGGCCATGATCAGCTCAACCAGATCAAGGGAGTCAGCGCCCAGATCATCAATAAAAGAGGCTCCCGGCACAACCTTGTCTTTATCAACACTCAGCTGCTCGGCAATGATATCAATGAGTTTTTCCTGTACAGACATGATCTTTTCTCCTTGCTTGTTTATGATGGTAACATCTTACCAAAGTTTCATTTTCACAATATATCACATGAACATGCCGCCATTGACATGGATAAACTGCCCTGTCACATAGCGCGCATCGTCAGAAGCCAGATAGGCAACAGCCCCGGCAATATCCTCCGCCTCGCCCAACACCCCCATGGGAATCTCGGACTTGATTGTATTGGTGACCTCTTCGGAAAGGTCCTTGGTCATATCGGTGACGACATAGCCGGGGGCCACCCCGTTCACCGTGATCCCACGGGAGGCAAGCTCCTTGGCCACGGATTTGGTGAAACCGACAATCCCTGCTTTGGCGGCAGCGTAGTTGGCCTGGCCGGCGTTGCCGGCAAAACCGATCACCGAGGTGATGTTGATGACCCTCCCCCAACGCTGTTTCATCATGGCCCGGCTCACCGCCTTGGTGCAGAGAAAGACGCCCTTGAGGTTGGTATTGAGCACCTCGTCCCACTGCTCATCCTTCATCTTCATGAGCAGGCCGTCCCGGGTGATTCCGGCGTTGTTCACCAGGATATCCACCCTGCCATGCGCCTCAAGGATCTTCTTGAAAGCCGCCTCGATCTCCCCGGCAACGGCAACATTGAACTGGATCGCTTCGGCCTTGCCGCCCGCATTCTGGATGCTCGCTACCGTCTCTTCCGCAGCGGCAGGATTGCTCACATAGTTGACGATAACCAAGGCGCCAAGCGCTGCCAACCGCTGACAGATAGCCCGGCCAATGCCCCTGCTGCCGCCGGTGACTACGGCGATTTTCCCGTTCAGGCTCATGCTCCCTTCCTTTCCTTGAATTTCTCGATAAGCTTGGGCACGATTTCGAACACATCACCGACGATGCCGTAGGTGGCCACGTCAAAAATCGGGGCATCGGCGTCACGGTTGATGGCGATTATGGTATCGGCGGACTGCATGCCAACCAGATGCTGAATCGCGCCGGAGATCCCGCAGGCGATATAGATTTTCGGGGCCACGGTTTTGCCGGTTTGCCCGACCTGATGGGGATAGGGAATCCAGCCGCTGTCCACCGCAGCCCTGGAAGCGGCTACCGCTCCGCCCAGCACATCGGCCAATTCGCGGATCATGGCAAAACCCTTCTCGTTTTCCAGGCCCCGGCCCCCGGCCACGACAATATCGGCCTCGGAGAGGTTCACCCGGTCAAGATCTTCAACCACCGACTCAAGCACCTTCACCCTGGGCTTGAGGATGGCAGGATCCAGATTACCCTTAATGATTTCCCCTTTGCGCGCTGCATCCCTGACAAGAGGCTTCATCACCAGCGGCCGCACCGTGGAGATCTGCGGGCGGGTATGCGGACAGACAATGGTGGCCATGATGTTGCCGCCAAAGGCCGGACGGGTTTGCAGCAATACGCCATCCTCATCGCGGATCGCCAGGTCCGTGCAGTCGGCGGTAAGACCCGTGGCCAGAGTGGTGGCAACCCGTGGGATAAAAGATCTGCCGATGGCCGTGGCGCCCGCAAGAATGATCTCGGGCCGGTGTTTTTTGGCAAGGGCACTCAAGGCATTGCCATAGGCGTCATCGGTGAAAGAAGCCAGGGCTGGATCATCGACAACAAAGACCTTGTCAGCGCCGTAGGCGACAAGCTCTTCGGCCATGCCCTCGATTTTTGCCCCCAAGAGAACAGCGGAAAGGGGAACCCTTCTTTTATCTGCCAGCTTACGCCCTGCGCCGAGCAGTTCCAAGGCAACGGGGGCGAGCCTGCCATGCCGGCATTCCGCGTAGACCCAGACGCCGGACCAGTCGCCCAGATTGCCCTGGGCAACCTTTTCCTCTCGCTTGATGGAAAGAGCGCCGACCTCGCAGACGTCCACGCAACTGCCGCACAGGGTGCAGGTCTCACCGGCCACGGCGACACCGCCTTCAACCTTGATGGCCCCGAAGGTACAGGTACTTTCACAGACACCGCAACCAATACAGGCTTCTACATCAATCTGTAACATGGAGAATTCCGTTCGTCTGAGGCCGTCATTTACGAAGCCGTAACATTAAAAATGCCGTAATCCCGGCATAACGGGCCGTAACAAAATAGTTAAGATCTAAACATTATTTCGTAACGGCTCCTAAGTCTACAGGAGAGGCGACAATTTTTCATACAACTGGGCAACCTGCTCACTGGGTGTACCATCAAGCATGGCCCGTTCCCCTTTCAGTTCCGGGGAAAAAACCTTGACCACCTGGGTGGTGGAGCCTTTGAGCCCCAACTGCTCCGGGTCGGCCTCGATATCCGCTGCGGTCATCTTGGTGATATCGATCTTTTTCGCCTTCATCTTCCCCTTGAGGGAAGGAATCCTGGGCTCGTTGATCTCCTTGACCACGGTGAACAGCGCGGGCAAAGGTACCTCCACCAGGTCGTAGCCGTCATCCATCAGACGCTCCGCCCGGATGGTATTGGCTGTGCAGTCATTGATCTTGCGCACATAGGCGACAAAAGGGATATCAAGACGTTCTGCCAGACCTGGCCCCACTTGGGCGGTATCTCCATCAATGGCCTGCTTGCCGCAGAGGATCAAATCAAAATCATCAATCTTTTTAATGGCTTGGGACAGGGTGTAAGTGGTCGCCCAGGTATCCGCCCCGGCAAAGGCGCGATCCGAAACAAGCACCGCCTCGTCCGCCCCGCAGGAGACGGCCTCGCGCAGCATCTCCTCCGCCTGGGGAGGGCCCATGCTGAGCACGGTTACCGTACCGCCGTGCTGCTCTTTCAGGCGAACCGCCTCCTCAAGAGCATGGCGGTCATAGGGGTTCATAATGGCTTGCACCCCTTCCCTGGAGAGGGTGTTGGTCTTGGGGTCCAGGCGGACATCGTTGGCGTCCGGAACCTGTTTCACGCAAACGATGATCTTCATGAGGACCTCGTGTACTCCTTGTTCAGTTCCTGGCCAATAACATTGCGCTGGATCTGGTTGGTGCCCTCGTAGATCTGGAGGATCTTGGCATCCCGCATCATCTTCTCCACCGGATACTCGCGCATGTATCCATACCCGGCGAGAACCTGTACCGCATCAATGGTGACCTTCATCGCCATATCTGTGGCGAACACCTTGCACATGGAAGATGCCTTGGACATGTCGTTTTTATGGGCGTCGATATGCTTGGCCGCGGAGTACACCAAGGCGCGGCCCGCCTCGACCTGGATGGCCATATCGGCCAAAATATGCTGCACCGCCTGGAAGGAGATAATGGGCTTGCCGAACTGCACCCGCTGCTTGGCATAAACCACGGCCTCATCCAAGGCGCCCTGCCCCAGACCAACGCCGAGAATAGCGATGCCCGGACGGGACTGATCCAGGGTCTTCATCACGGTGATAAAGCCCATGCCGATCCGGCCGATCACCCTGTCCTTGGGAATACGGCAGTCCTTGAAGATCAGTTCCCGGGTTGAAGAACAACGGATACCCAGTTTTTTCTCCTTGACCCCGTAGGAAAAACCAGGGTCGGTATCCTCAACCACAAACATGGTGGCACCGCGAGGACCCTTGCTTTTGTCGGTGATGGCAATAACCGTATAAATCTGGGCCTCACCGGCATTGGTAATCCACTGCTTGGTGCCGTTCAAGACCCACTCGTCGCCATCGAGCACCGCGGTGGTCTGGATACCGGAGGCATCGCTGCCGGCATTGGCTTCGGTAAGGGCAAAGGCCGCCAGTTCTCGCCGCTGGCGATAAGAGGCATGTATTTCTGTTTCAGCTCTTCGCTGCCGGAGATAAGAATCGGGTATGCGCCCAAGGCACTGGCGGCAAAGGCTGTGGCCACCCCGGTACATCCGCGGGCAAACTGTTCAAGAGCCAGAACAATTTCAAAGCACCCCCGCCCAGACCACCATATTCTTCAGGGATATAGAGGCCATACAAATCGGCCTTGGCTATGGCGGTCAGGATATCCCGCGGATATTCTTCTGTTTCATCCAATTCCGATCTTTGCGGAATAATCATTTCATCGGTGATCTGCCGAGCAACATCAACGATCATCTGCTGCTCTTCGCTCAAGAAATAATCCACTCTGCCCCCTTATCCTCAATTACTTTTTTATGCGCCTGCTAATGGCACACCTAACGGCCTACCACCTCACCAGGGCTGCGCCCCACGTAAAGCCGCCGCCAAAAGTGCAGATGAGAAG
>JAZDIS010000283.1:0-2322 GCA_043804705.1 Pseudomonadota bacterium
CCGGATTTTTTCCCTGCGGGAATCCGCGGCAAGAGGGCAGGGGTTGACCACGGGAGTGATGCCCAGGTTTTGCCCCAGCTCGATGATCCGTTTTTTTCCCACCATGGCCAGGGGGCGGATCAGGGCCAGCCTGCCGTCGAACAGCTCCTGTTTTGGCGCCATGGCGCTGAGATTGCCTCCGTAGAACAGGTTGAGAAAAAATGTCTCGATGATATCTTCCTGGTGATGGCCGAAAGCGATTTTGTTGCAGCGATGTTCCTCCGCCAGGGAAAAAAGGCGGTTGCGGCGCTGGCGGGCGCAATGATAGCAGCCGCTTTTGCCGTTTTCGGCGATGAGTGCCTTGTGGCCGAAGTCTGTCCGTTCCATCAGCATTGGCAGGTCTATGCGGCAGAGCTGTTCCCGGACCAGATCGTACTCTACGCCGCCGAATCCCATGTCGAGATGCACCGCCAACAGTTCATAGCGGATAGGAGCCTTGTGGCGCCATTCCTTCAGAAGCCAGGAGAGCACCAGGCTGTCGATGCCTCCGGATACGGCGATCATCACCCGGTCGCCATCGGCCAACATCTGGTAGAGATGCATGGCCCGGCCGACAAGGTGATTGAGCTGTTTGGGGATGGTGAACACAGATAGGATTATTTTTTAAGATAGGGGCAGTCGGTAATTTTTTGTTTGAAGCCTTCGCGGGCAAGCTCCTCGGCGCTGAGCCATTTAACGCCCCGCTTCGCTTTATTGAAGAACTGGAACATGTCGGCAAGCAGGGTTTGCTGCGTCTCGTTGAAAACCCCGGAACATAAGGTCTGTCCGGTTTCCGCTTGGATGAGTTTGTAGTCAAAGGAGACAGAGGCCGGGCTGACAATGGAATATTCGTTCCCCTCCCGTTCGGTGAAGCGGTGCAGGGTGCAGAGGAGGACGGCGTCAGCCTTCTTGGTCAGACAGATGGTGACGGCTGCGGTTGTCCGGCAGCGGGTCATGTCTTTGTCAAGGGCATCGCGTTGTCCCGCCGTGAGAAGGGCAATGTCTTCCCTGTCGGCAAAATATTCCGCCATCATGGTGTCAATCAGTTTCTGTCCCTTTTCAAGCTGCTGCATTTCTTTGGGCGAACGGTTACTCTGGCCATCCGTGATGATTTCCACAGGAAGGACAATGATTGTTTTGACCGGGAGTAAGTCCTCGGCCTGGGTCTTTCCGGTGGTGCGTGCGCAACCGGAAAGCAGGGTGAGTACGGTCAGGCTTGCGAGAAAAAGGGTATACGGTTTGCAGAGTGTCACGATGGTTTCTCCAGTGTGAAAAATTATAAGGACCCTTTGGAAGAGATTGGGCCTTGGGCGCGAGGATCCATGGTGGTTGCCTCGTCAAGAGCCCGGCCCAAGGCCTTGAAGATTGCTTCGAGAATATGATGGGTGTTCTCGCCGTGGGCCATTTCAATATGAAGGGTCAGGCCGCCGTGCAGGGCAAAGGCGCGAAGAAATTCCTTGGCCAGCTGGGTGTCGAAGTCTCCGACTTTTTGTTCAAGAAAGGGAACGCCATAATGGAGATGCGGTCTGTTGGAGCAATCCAAAGTCACCCGAACCAGGGTTTCATCCATGGGAAGCGCGCTGAAGCCGTAACGCCTGATGCCTCCAAAATCCCGTAAGGATTTTTTCAGGGCCTGGCCCAGGCAGATTCCCAAGTCTTCAACTGTATGGTGCGCGTCAACTTCCGTGTCTCCGGAAGCGCGGATGGTAAGATCAAAAAAACCATGCACGGCAAAGAGGGTGAGCATGTGATCCATGAAGGGCACGCCCGAGGCGCACAGAGTTTTGCCCGTGCCGTCAAGGGCGAAAGAGAGGGCGATGTCGGTTTCCTTGGTCTTGCGTTTCACTTCGCTTTGGCGGGCTCTCTGTGCTGCCATGGGCTGCTCCTGCGATTGTCCGGCTGCTTGCGCACAGCCAGGATCATAAATTTTAAAGAAAACATGTAGGTAACAAACTGGAGATGGTTGTTTATACCAAGATATGGCGTCTTCAGGCAATAGGAATCCCCATGGCTTTCAGAGAACAGATTGTAATAACAAAATATTATAGATCGTTTTGACGCTAAGGAAGGCATGGCGGTCCGAGGGACAAAAAGATCCCGGGGGTGCCGGTTTTTTGTTGACAACCTCTTTCCGCATTGTTATACATCTGGCGGTTTTCACATGCTGAAAATGAGCGGGAATAACTCAGTGGTAGAGTGCAACCTTGCCAAGGTTGAAGTCGCGAGTTCGAATCTCGTTTCCCGCTCCATATTTCGCTTGCCGTTCGAGTATCTTAGCGACTATTTGCATTGATCGACAGCCCG
>JAZDIS010000284.1:0-4711 GCA_043804705.1 Pseudomonadota bacterium
GCGAACCAGCAAGACGTCCTATAAGGAGGATGATGACATGACCGAGAAACTGCAAATCTACAAGTGTGAAGTCTGTGGCAATATCGTCGAGATGCTCCATGCCGGGGCCGGCCAGTTGGTCTGCTGCGGCCAGCCCATGACCCTCTTCAAGGAAAACAGCGTGGATGCTGCCAAGGAAAAGCATGTGCCGGTGATCGAAAAGACCGCCGCGGGCTTCACGGTGAAGGTGGGGAGCGTGGCGCATCCCATGGAGGAGAAACATTACATCGAGTGGATCGAGGTCATCGCCGACGGCAAGGCCTACCGGAAATTTCTCAACCCTGGAGAGGCCCCGGAGGCCACCTTTGAAATCAAGGCCGAGAAGGTTACGGCCCGGGAGTACTGCAACCTGCACGGGCTGTGGAAGGCGTAAGCTCAGGCCGGCAACCAAAGATGCGATGACCGCCAGGCCGCCGGGGTTGCCCACCGGCGGCTCCCTGGCGCATCTAGTGCAGCCGTAAACCGGTTGCGCTTATCTCAAACAGCCCTTCTCAGAGGTTATGAAAATGTTAGTCGCCTTCGACAGCAGGTCGGGGGCACACGGAGAAAATGGTGGACGGGAGCCAGCAACCGGCTTGCTCCTTACCCATATCCCTCCGGATTGCCTAAGAGAACCGGGCAGAAATTCATGGGCCTTCGCCTCATCCATAACCCATGAAAAGTACGGTAGGGCGGGCGTCTCGCCCGCCGCTTTTTTCTCAGCAAGCAGTTGCGCATGGGCCGTTGGCCCACCCGGAACGCATGAAAAAGTTGGTGGGGCGGGCCTCCGTGCCCGCCAGACGATCCGCACAGGCTGGAAAGCCTGTGCCACCTGAAGAACTTTTCAGGACAGTAAATCAATCGTTATTGACCAGATTTGATAACTCATTGTTATTGCTGATAGCCGACTGCTGAACGCTGATAGCTTACCTTGACTTTTTCCTCATTACCCATTGATTTGATCCCAGGACTTGACAGCCGGGCGGCAACCGCATAAAAAGTCTGAAGCCGGGTAACTCCGGCAAAACCACCTGGAGATGTGCCGTGTATTGGGATGCCAAGCTCGAAACCTTAAATCCGGCGGCCTTGCAAGAGCTGCAATTGAACCGCCTGCGGCAGACCGTGGAGCGCGCCGCTCAGAGCCCCTTTTATGGCCGGCGTTTGCAAGCGGCGGGCGTTACCGCCGCTGGCCTCCGGTCCCTGGAGGATATCCGCCGGATTCCTTTTACCACCAAAGATGACCTGCGGACTTACGGCCAGGAGATGCTGACCCGGCCGCTCACCGACATGGTGCGGCTCCACGCCTCCTCCGGGACCACGGGCCAGGCCACGGTGATCTATTACACCCGCGCCGATATCGAGACCTGGGCCGATCTGGTGGCCCGCTCCCTGTACATGGCCGGGATGCGGCCCGCGGATGTGTTTCAGAACATGATGGGCTACGGCCTGTTCACCGGGGGGCTGGGGTTTCACTACGGCGCCGAACGGCTGGGGGCCCTGACCATCCCCGTGGGCGCCGGCAACAGCCAGCGCCAGTTGCAGCTGATGCAACAGTTTGCCACCACCGCGATCCATATTATCCCCAGTTATGCCCTGTACCTGCTCCACACCTTTACCCACCATGGCCTGGACCCCCGGGATTTGCCGCTGCGCCTTGCCTTTCTGGGGGCCGAGCCCCATTCCGAAGATATGCGGCGGCGCATCGAGGCGGCCTACGGGGTGAAGGCTTACGACTCCTACGGGCTTTCCGAGATGAACGGCCCCGGGGTGGCATTTGAGTGCCCGGAGCAAAACGGCCTGCACGTCTGGGAAGACGCCTTCTTGCTGGAGGTGCTGGACCCCGAGACCATGGAGCCTTCGCCGCCGGGCCAGCCGGGGGAACTGGTTTTTACCAACCTCACCCGGCAGGGCATGCCGCTGTTGCGTTACCGCACCCGGGACCTGGCCTCCTTTGACGACTCGCCCTGCCCCTGCGGCCGCAGCTTCCGCCGCCTTTCCCGGATCATGGGGCGCAGCGATGACATGGTGATCATCAAAGGGGTCAACATCTTCCCCATGCAGATCGACAAGGTCCTCATGGCAATGCCGGAGGTGGGCACGCACTACCTGGTGGAATTGACCCGGCACAATTACAGTGACCAGATGCTGGTCAAGGTGGAAGTGCAGCAGAACTTTTTCGTTGAAGACCTCATGTATCTCAAGCAGCTGCAAAAACGGATCACCGAGGCCCTCAAAAGTGAACTGCTGGTCACGCCCCGGGTAGAATTGGTGGAGCCCAACACCCTGCCCCGGACCGAAGGCAAGGCCCAGCGGGTGGTGGATCGGCGCCAATAGGCAAGGCTTGTCTCGGCATCGGTAGGGGCAGGTTTTAAACCTGCCCCTACGTGGGTGCAGAGCCGCTGTGCCTTGACAACACCTGAGTCCGGTGTTAAAAAAACAAAATGTGGAGGGATGGCCGAGTGGTTTAAGGCAGCGGTCTTGAAAACCGCAGACCGGAAGGTCCGTGGGTTCGAATCCTACTCCCTCCGCCATATTAACTAATTGATATTTCAATAAATAATTGATAAAGATGTGCCGGAAAATGTGTCCCCAATCTGTCCCCAGAATTGGATTTTCCCAACTTGCCGCCTCACAAAGATTATTCTGATTGACTATCCCCGCCTTTTCGCCATAGACTGCCCTGAAGGTTGAAACTGCCCCTATGAAGATCGACCCCATCACAGGGAAAGCATACCTCAAGGAGTGGCAGAGAGACCTCGACCTGGTTCACCAGGCGGGATTTTCCTATGGCTATGTCGAAATCGTGGACCTGGCCACAGGTGAGCATTCTTGGCAGGTGGACGCGATGAAGGGGGATGGGCCGCCGGTGGTGGTGGAGAAGGCAAGCCTTCCGGAAGCGGTGAGACAGTTGTATAGGATGTTGATCAACCCGGAATGTGGTTAGCGCTTTAGCGGGCCGACTTCCGGCGCAGATTCTTTTTGGCTACCAAAGGGCTTAAAATCTGCTGATACAACTCAAACAGGAAGGCCAGCCGGTCGCGGTCGCCGGAGAATTTCCGTTTGGCATAAGCCGCATCCACCGCCGCATCTAACTTCCGGTGGGCCTTGACCAGATCGGGCGGCATAGTCAGGGGGTCGTAGAGGACGGCCAGGGAGGCATCCGGGTAGTGCGCCCGGGCCTCAAGCACGCCCTGCGCCGCGGCCTCAATGGCCTGCCGCTGTTTGTCGGTGATGCCCTGCGGCCACGGGAAGTTGTTGTAGACGATGCTGTTCGAATATTGGTAACGGCTTTCCAAACGCCCACAGACAGCTCGCATCCAAGCCATGTGCATAGCGGAAGTCAGCACGCCGAAGTGATAAAAATTTGCGTCTTTGACAACCAGACAACTACCGCTTGCAATCACTTCAGGTTGGCAAAATCCTATCGGCAGGTAACTGCGATTTTCTGACGACACCTTTGGCAATAACAGATACGGTGCATTCGGTTGGCGATTTTCTCCAAACAAAGTGGGAAAATCAGCCAGTTTAACCGTAGTCTCACGTTTGCTCGATAGGCGATAGTTCTTAACTGCTTTTACTCTATTCAAAATCAGTGGAAAGCTTTGCAGATCGCTCGGCGGCACCCCCACCAGCCATAGACACCAGCGGTTCCAGTTATTTATGAATTCATCTCCTCCAATAAACCGGCGGATGTATTTCTTGGCTTGCGGTGTCTGGCTGATTATTTCGGTTTGTTCCTGATCGCCTAACAACAAATGACCATTGTCTATCGCCATGCTGCCATAGTTAATTTCTGGAACCGACGAGATTGGCGAGCTTCGCCTGATCAGTATGACATCGAGAGCATCAACCAAATATGGATTGATATTCTGCGCTGGTATCGCTTGTGCTTCGGCTTTCGGATTTTCATAATCGAAAATCACTTTGTTCGTACAATCCCGCAACGCAAAGCCGATGATGACGCAATGCACCGCGGCTTTGCCTCTGGCCTCGCTTGACCATTGAAAGGTGCGATGGGCAAAATGGATTTTCACGCCGCGCCTCAACAGGTCAGCCCAGAGAACGCCGACCTGTTCCCCCTGAGTAATTGAATTGGTGGAGACAAAGGCGGTTGTGATGGTTGGATTTTCCGCCATGTATTCCGCGGCCTTCCGATACCAGGCGGTGACAAAATCCAGCACTCCGGCGCCTTTCACATCGGCGAAGATGCGCTCCATATCGGCTTTCTGCGCCGCGCTCTGCTCTTTCTTGCCGCCAAACGGCGGATTGCCTAAGATGTAGCTCAATTCCCGGGGCGGCACGATCTCGCGCCAGTCGTGTTGCAGGGCGTTGGCGTGGATGATGGTGGCGGATTTGGTCAGGGGCAGGCGGCTGAAATATTGGCCGAATTCCTCGGACACCTGCAGATTCATCTGGTGGTCCATCAGCCACATGGCGGTCTGGGCGATCTGGGCCGGGAATTCTTCCAGCTCGATGCCGTAGAACTGATCCACATTGCAGAGGATTTCGCTGTGCACGTTCAGCAGTTGGGAGCGGTCCTGGTGCAAGGCGCGCAATAACTCCAATTCCAGCTCCCGCAGTTCCCGGTAGGCGATGACCAGGAAATTGCCGCAGCCGCAGGCCGGATCGAGGAATTTCAGCCTGGCCAGGCGCTGATGAAACTCATACAGTTTCTTCCGCTGGTTTTTGACCC
>JAZDIS010000285.1:0-2660 GCA_043804705.1 Pseudomonadota bacterium
ACCGGGGACGTTGCGAAGCCCTAGGTTTTGACCTGTAGGGTGGATTAAGCGGAGCGAATCCACCATTCATATTGCACAGAGATCTGTGAAATGAGCAACTATCGACGGGCCTATCAAGAGGGAGGTTGCTATTTCTTTACGGTAGTCACTTACGATAGGCAGCCGGTCTAGAGTCATCCTGAGAATATCGAGAGAGGCACGAAGAGCCGTAGGGTGGATTAAGCGGAGCGAATCCACCATTCATATCGTTCAGAAGTGTGAACGTGAAACGTCCCTTTTGTGATGGATGCCGTGGTCGTCCTGCATGATCATCTGCACTGTATATGGCGTCTGCCGGATGGCGACGATGATTTCTCGACGCGTTGGAGGCTTATCAGGCGGCATTTCTCTCTGGCCATTGACACGCCACTGACAAAACGAGGTGAAAAGCTGGTTTGGCAAAGGCGTTTTTGGGAGCATCTCATAAGGGATGAAGGAGATTGGCGGAGGCACGTGGATTACATCCACTATAATCCTGTGAAACATGGATATGTTCGAAGTCCGAGGGACTGGCCAAGTAGTTCATTCCACCGGGCAATAAAGCGGGGCTGGTATTTGGAAGAATGGGGATCCGAGGAGCCGGAGAATCTCAAAGGGATGGACCTCGATTAAGGATTATGGTGGATTCGCTCCGCTTAATCCACCCTACGGCTCTCTCAGAATCCCGCCATCGTGTAATTCTGCAGCCCGTGCAACAACGCAGATCCGAGAACGCCAACCCCGGCCAGTGCGACCGCTGCAACACACCCCTCGGCGATCCTCTCCCGATTTCTCCGGATCCATTCCTTAACCGCAGTCATGTCCAGGTGGATGGCTTGGATCTCATGGCCCGTCAATACGCTTCCGTTGGCTCTCATGGTTCTTACCTCCTATTCGGTGGGTTGATCTCTGTTGAGAGGCTACAGCAATGACCGTGCCAAGAGGGGGAGAGCCATGCAATCCATTGAAATCATTGAAGAGCCTGTACGAAGTCGGGAAATTCGAACCGAGGAATTTCTGTCAAGACCGTTGACAGTCATCAACCTGCTTTACAGCCAGCAGGGGTTCAGGATTATGATGAGGCGCTCAAGGAAATCATTGACAGTCTCCATCGAGGTGATGAACGAACTTTCCGAGGCAGAAGTCTTCGGACGGACCTGTGAGGAGGAGATGATGGCAATTGCATCCGACATCCGGCCGGGCGACGATCCCGTGGAGGTATCCGAAAAACTCGTGGGCCGCACCCGGACAAGGCTCATGCGCGAGCTGTTCAACTATTTCGGTTTTCCCGAGGATTTCTTCAAACACGTCTTCGGGAACCTGTATGCCAGAGACATTCTGACCCAGCGGGAGAGGGAACTGTGCGCCGTGGCCGCCCTGTGCGTCCTCAACCGCACCCATGAGCTGAGAAGCCATGTCATCGCTGCATTCAGGGCCGGGGCAACCAGGGATGAGGTGGCCGAGGTCATCCTCCAGATGTCCACCTATGGCGGCATGCCGATCTGCATAGAAGGTCTGACTCTTGTTCGGGAGGTTCTCGAGAAATCACCTTCGAAGCAGACTGCCTCAGAATAGCCGGGCACATTCCGCTTTCAGGGCAACGGCTGGCGTACGAGTCAGGAGACTGGTGAAAAACAGGCTTCTGCGCAGGCTGGTCAAAAATGCCCAGATGCAAGGCACGAAATCCGGGGGTTAGCTTTCAGCGTTCAGCTTTCAGCGCCCAACCCCACATCCACCCAAGCCAAGGCGGATTCAGTGTGTCCGCCAGGCTGGGGTGAGAGGGCGCGGACTGATCGCTGATGGCTGACACCTGATAGCTGATGAGGGCGAGCCGAACGCCGCAGATGGGCGTTTTTCACCAGCCTGTCCGGAGACGGAATCTCGTTCGTCAGCTCTTCGCTGTGCCCCTGGAATGAGGACAGGATTGGTTCCACGCGATGACCCGAACCATGGCCCGGGCCAACTGGCGCATGGAATAGAACACAGGGAATCCTGCCTCCACAAATCCTTGCTGAGCGGCGAGGAATTCCGTCATCCCGTCAAGACCCTGGGGCGGACGCAGGGCAAGGAGAACGGGCTTGCCGGTTTCCCGCATGGCCTCCTTCATGACGCCGATTGCGGGTTTGACAAAATTCTCAAGAGACAGCCGGCCCAATCCCCAATGGCTGATCGGGTGGAACCCGAGATGATAAATCAGCATATGAATCTCCGGGACCCGGCCGATCACCCGCATGGCTTTCGAGATGGCATCCGGAGCGGTGAGGTTTGGGGTATCCAAGGGGTTGATGAAGATGCTCCCTGCCACGGGCAAGCTCTGTTTCAACTCCGCCTGCACCGCTGGTGATAGACACGGCACGCGAAGGCCCTCTTTTTCCATCTCGTCGCTGGCAAGAACGCTGGGGCCTCCGCCGGCGCCCATGAGTGCAGCCCTGGTATCCCGCGGCAGAGGGTGAACGAACCGAAGGGCTATGAGGACGTCGATCATCTCTTCCACGTCATCCACCGGAATGGCCTTTACCTGACGGCACAGGGCATCGAAGATGGCCACTGAGCTGGTCATACTTGCCGTATGACCGTATGCGGCCCTCCTGCCTGCCTCTGTCCTGCCTCCCTTGTAGATGACGACCGGCTTCCGGGCGGCC
>JAZDIS010000286.1:0-4827 GCA_043804705.1 Pseudomonadota bacterium
TTTTTTGACGATATTGGAGCGATGTTTTTCCACGGTTCTCGGACTCAGAAAGAGCATCTGGGCCATGCCCTTTGTGGGATATCCTTCGACCATGAGGCGGAAAATCTGCTGTTCCCGTTCGGTCAGGCAGTCATAACCGGAGCTGGCGGAATTTTTCTCCGCCACGGGATTGAGGTATTTCTTGATCACCTCGGCATTGAGCTTGGCGCTCAGGTAATACTGGCCGGAAGCAACCTTGAGAATGGCCTCGACCACTTCCCTGCCCGAGTCGGTCTTTAAAACATATCCCCTGGCGCCTGCGCACAGCGCCCGATGGACATAGGCCTCCTTGTCGTACATGGAGAGAATCACCACATTTGTCTCCGGCGCCACCTCCTCGAGCAGGGTCAACACCTCGAGTCCGTTCAAACCGGGCATGGCAATATCCAGCAGCATGACCTCCGGTTTCAGCTGTTTGGCTTTATGCACGGCATCCTGGCCATCCACAGCCTGGCCGACCAGATCCATCGCCGGATGATCCGCAAGAAGCTGACACATTCCCTCACGGACAATGGCATGATCATCCGCAACCAACACCTTCAGTTTGCCTTTCATAATCTAACTCCGCATGACTCCGCTCATCACGAAAAAAGGGGGGGGCTCCTGCCCAAGGATCGGCTGACACACCTCCGCCCGGAGCATCGTCCCATTGCCCCGGCGGGAACGGAGGGTAAGACTCCCGCCGATCGCCAGCATCCTTTCCTGCATGCTGCGCAAGCCGAGGCCGGTATTATTTTTCAAGGGCATCCCGGATAGGGATTCCTGATCAAAGCCCAAGCCGTCATCGACAAGAGTGAGGATGAGAGAGGGGTAATTGAAGATCATCCGGGCCGTGACGGTGTGCGCCTCGGCATGTTTGGCGATGTTGGTCAGCCCCTCCTGAAATACCCGATACAGGACGATTTCGTATTCAGGCAGTATTTTTTTCTCTGCACCGACAATTGCCATGGAGGTTCGGATCAAAGGGTAACGTTCAGCAAAATCCCGCATTCCCCATTTCAGGGTCGCCAGAAAACCCAGAGTGTCAAGCAGGTCGGGCCTGAGTTTGTTTGTCACTCCGCGCACCACAGAGCCAATGGTATCGATCAACCCGTCTATTTCGCTGAACTCAGCCCATTCGGAATTCCCGGCGGAGATGAGCTTTTTCTGGATAATGTCGACTTTGTGGCGCATGGTCAGCAGCCTTTGGCCGAATTCGTCGTGCAGATCCCTGGCGATTCGTTTTTGTTCTTCTTCCGTCGATTCAATTATCCGCCGGGAAAGATGCCGGATTTTTTCATCCGCAAGTTTCACTCGCGTTATGTCGCGGTGTACACAGTGCATGAGTTCTCTGCCGTTGATGGTGATCCGGTTCCCCCGGCATTCGATGAAATTTACCCGGCTGTCCGGACGCGACCAGGAATACAAGCCGGCACACAGGGCACCCCCGAAAGAGCACGGGCAGCAGACGTCCGTCTCCAGGCTTCTTGCCTCCTGCTGATTTTTTTTAAAAGTTTTGAAATCGGCAAGATTAAGAAGTTCTTCTTTGCCGCGCCCCGCCAGATCCAGATAGCTTCCATTGCAGTCGATGAGCTTTTGCTCCCCTCTCGCCTTGGACAATTCGCAGATGCTGATCCCATCGATGCTGGTTTCAAAAAATGTGCGATACCGGGACTCCGACTCCCGCAACTTGTCGAGGATCAGCATATAGACCGTGATGTCCTCGGCAACCCCCACCTCGCGGTATTTCCTGCCGTTCTGGTCGCAGACGATGAAGACCTTGGAACGAATCCAGCGGATGGACCCGTCCTCCCGGATAATCCGGAACTCAAGCCCTTGCTCCCGGGCCTTGCGGGGAAAATGCCGGGCGAACTTCCAGTCACGGTCCTCGGGATGCACGGCATCCAGCCAGGCATCGGGATTCCGGTAAAGACTTTCACATGTCTTTCCCCAGATCCTTTCATAGGCAGGACTCAGGTAGAGCATTTGCTCATCAGGCAGGTTGCGGATCCAGAACACACTGTTGATGTTCCCTGCTATCAGCCGGAACCGTTCCTCGCTTTCGCGAAGCTCGATCTCGGTTTGCCTTTGTTTTTCGATGACCTCCTCCAGTTCGGCAACCTTCTCCTCCAATTCCGTGGTCTGCTCGGCAATCCTATTTTCCTGCTCGTCGTATGCCTGCTTCAGTGCATCCTGCACTTCCTGCAACTCGGTCATATCGCGGGCAATGCCGTTGGCATAGAGGAGCGTGCCGTCGGCGTCATAATAGAAATTGCATTTCCAGTAGAGAAAATGCACCTGGCCGTTCCGCCCCAAATGGTGGTTTCCCAACACGACAACTTCCCGGCGCTCCCTCCGCAATGTCAGCAAAGTCCTTTGCGTTTCCAAACGATCTTCCGGATGCACAAAGTCGAAGACCGAAAGGCCGAGGCATTCCTCCGGCGCCAAACCGAATATTTTTTGCGAGGCGTGATTGACAAAGAGGAATCTGCCCTGCGCATCCACCTGGATGATCAGGTCTTCGGTTCCCTCGACAAACTCCCGATATGTTCTTTCGCTCAGGGATAATTCTTCTTCAAGTTTCCGGCGGTGGGAGATTTCATCCAGCAGCCTTTTGTTGGTTGACTGCAGGTCGGCGGTCCGCTCTGCAATCAACCTCTCCAAGCCGGTCTGGTACCGCGCCAGCTCCGTCTCGGTCTGCTTGCGAGCCGTGATATCGTAAAAAATCCCGATCAGGCCGACCGGTTCCCCCTGCCCTGAAACAACAGGGGCTTTGACCGTATACACAGTCCGTTCTTCTCCCCTGAAGAGATACGCCTCCTCGATCTCCTCTGTCTTGCCGGAGGCCATTATCCGCCGGTCGTCCGCCCGGTATTTTTCCGCAAAACCGACAGGAAAAAAATCATCATCCCTTTTGCCCGCTATCTCGTCAGGGGTGATTCCCATATCCCGGGCAAATTTTTCATTGCAGTACAGATATCTTGAATTGGAATCCTTCACAAAAATCTTCTGGGGCAGATTTTCAAACAGCATCCTCAGGAAAAGTTCCTTTTGGGAAACCTCGGCCAGCAACCGCTTGACCTCGGTTATTTCAATCACGATCGCCCCTGCCCCGACAATATCCCCCTTGTCGTCACGGACGGGAAAATGGGAATGCAGCCAGTGGCGCAGCTCCCCCGGAGATCCCGGCAATTCGGTGCTGGCCTCTCTGTTGCAGACCGCCTCGCCGGTTGCCATTACCCCCCTGAGTTCTTCCCCGATTTTATCAGCAAAAGGGGCAGGCAACACCTCATGGGGGTGCCTGCCGAGGTGGTCCGCAACGCTGTACCCGGCAAAATCGGCAAGGGTCTGGTTGATTTTGACATACCGGCATTCCTTGTCGAACAGGGCGAGCCCGGCCGGCGCCTCCACAAAAAAGGAATCCATGTTCGCGGAGAGCAGAGCACAACGATCCTCCAGCTCCCGTACCCGTTTTTCCAATTCCGCATAGCTCGGCTTTGCAGCCATAGAGATCCTCACGTATCCAAATTGGGAACCGTGGCGACATTTCCGCTACCACCTGTAAAAAAGTATCGATGAAAAAAAGCACCCTGTCAAGGCATGACAAGCAGCGGGATAACTCGAAAAGACAGGAAGTTAAAACCACGCCCCCGCTCAAGGCGCATCACACCTGCGTAATCCCCCTCGGTACAAATACGTAGATCCTCGTATATATTTTTATTTTCTTTTTTCCTTACAATTGAAACATCATCATCCCAGCATCCGAGTATCCACCCAAAAAGCACCAGATCGGACCGGAACCATTTTCGGGAAGGAGGATCAATGCATTCCAGCAACCAACAATATCTGCTTACCATGCGCCTCTTCGGGTTGTTCATCAAATGCCCCTTTCGCGAGTCAACCCAAGACTGCCCATTTACCGATATCCGCAAGCTGCGCAGCCTGGAGCTGAAATTCCAGATGGCCGAGCAGATGGCCGGCCACCCCGGCTGCCAGGAGAATGTCCGCAAGACCCATGAAGCCTGTTACCGGAATCGTATGCAACAGGTAATCAAGGCCTGCCGGGGGATATCCGCCGTCCCGGCGACACGGCGGGCGCCCCCCCCATTATGCCATCAGGCGGCCGTGGGCCAACGATAAGGAGCAGCCATGGCCTTTACCTTTTTCATGCGCGACCAGCCCACCCTTGAGCACGCGGCCGAACAGATGATCCCTTACGCCAGCGGCCGGTGCAGGATCAAGGTCTGGGATGCGGGCTGCGCCCTGGGGCAGGAAACATACACCCTGGCCATGATTCTGGCCGAGCGGATGAACCGCTTCGGTTTCAATAATGTGCAGATCGATGCCACCGACCATGACAGCGCCAACCGGTTCGGCGAGGTGGTCAGCGAGGCGGTTTATCACGGCGATGAATTGAAACGTACGCCTGCGGACCTGCTCGCCAAGTATTTCGAACCGGCCGGAAAACCAGGCCATTACCGGGTGCGGGATGAGCTGCGCAGCCGGGTGCGGTTCCACTACCACGACCTGCTCTCGCTGACGCCTGCGGGGAATGACTACTGCCTGGTGGTCTGCAAAAACGTGCTCCTGCATTTTCAACCAGGGGAACGGGTGGAGGTGTTCAGAATGTTTCACCGGGCCTTGGCGCCTGGTGGATATCTGACCACGGAGAACACCCAAAAGCTGCCCGGTGAGGTGGCCCATCTTTTCACCCGGGTGGTGCCTGACGCCCAGGTCTACAAAAAGACAGAGTCATAAGAAGGTATCATGGGCCGTTGTGATGCGACTTCACGCTCATCATAGCCTGCT
>JAZDIS010000287.1:0-2893 GCA_043804705.1 Pseudomonadota bacterium
TGCCCGCAGAGAGAACTGATGGTCCCAGTAGCAGCCGCTGAGTCAGTGGCTTTATCCACCCCATAATACTGGTTATGCGCTGCGGCAGTGACGCCGTTCTCCCAGTCGGAATCCTCAGTACCCTTGATCGTGTTGAGAAAACGATAGCTGTTGGCAAGACTTGAACCATCAACAGCGCCTGAAATACCACCGGAGTTCTGGGGCGGAGCATGATGCGAACCGCCGAGTGCTGAATACTGATCCGCCACGGCCCTGTTGCCATGACAGCCCACGGTGCCTGCGCAGGTCAACTGTGAACCCAACTCCGAACCACCCGGCGGAATGTTAGCTAACACTGCATCTGCGCCGGCTACCCCCAACACATTATGCCCCTTGGCATCCGTATTCCCGCCCGCATCCGCCACCCAGTAAAAACTGCCGCCGGCCAGGATCGTGGTACCGGGATCTCCGGTGTGATTCACCTTGGGAATATTGTTGGTCACCACATCGCCTGCCGCACCGGTATGGCAGCCAACGCAGTCACCTTTGGTCAAGGACCGATACACGGTAGTCGTCCCGGACATGTTGACCCCACCCTGACTGTTATGCATGGTATGGCAATTAACACAATCACCGGCCACCTGGGCCATCCCTCCACGAGGCGACATACAGACCGCCCCGAGCAACATGGCGGCCACTGCAATGGACATCTTCCGAGCTGTAAAAACCTTCGCTGTTTTCTTCGTTGAGTAACGCATTGTCTTACCCTCCATTTTCCCCAAATTATCCCTAACTTTCCCCACTTCGTCCGACAGATCCCCTGATGCCTCCCCCGTCGCCCTCCCCGCTCTCAGATTTTCTCATTAAAAAGGAAACTCTTCACTCATATAATAACCTTATATATGGCTACGGTCAATGCGACAGAATGTCACACCATCGCCCCCAAACGACCACCCCGCCTGAAAACGCGGGGCATCCTTAACTGAATTAGAAATTAATCAAGCAAGTAATATGCCAACAAATACGACAAACACACTGATGACAAGCGGACATTTGAACGAAACGCTGTCTGGCCGAGGAAAAGAGACGAATTGAGGACGCATTTTATTTTTTCTGCTTTCCCACAAAGAAGAGGGAATCCTTCCTGGTACAGTTTACAGATCGCCAGCTTCTGTTGAGCGCCTGGTCAGAACCTGACCGCACTCAAGAAGTGCTCCCCGATCAACTGAAGGGATTCAGCAGATCATAATCCATAATTTTTTTTCGCAGGGTGGTCGGCGAAATAGCCAACTGCTTGGCCACCTTGGTGATATTCCAGCGGAGGCTTTCCAGGGTTTTTTCAACATGGAGCTTCTCCGCCTCCGCCAGGGTGGTCGGTCTTACGCTACACCCCCCCGCAGCCTGCCTTTCGCTGCCGGCCTGAGCCAACTGCAGATCCTCGGCCGTAAGCATCGGATCGACGGCCAAGACGGCTGCCCGGGTCAGAACGTTTTCCAACTCACGAACATTTCCCGGCCAGTCATGCGCAAGGAGCTTTCGCAAGGCGTCCTCGGAAAGGGCGAGCTTACGGCATTGAATTTTCGCGGCAATCTTTGCCAGAAGCGCCTCGGCCAAAAGAGGAATATCCGTTCGCCGCTCCCGCAGCGGAGGCATATGCAGCGAAGAAACGCTTAGCCGATAGAAAAGATCTTCCCGAAACCGGCCTTCAGCGACAAGGCGCCGCAAATCACAATGGGTGGCGGCCACGATGCGCGCGGTAAGCGCAATGGGCTCCAGGCCGCCCACCCGAACAAACTCCTCCTCCTGCAAAACCCGCAACAGCTTGGCCTGCAGATCCATGGCCATATCACCGATTTCATCCAGAAAGACCGTGCCGCCGTCGGCAGACTCGAGCTTTCCTATCTTCACCCGGTCCGCCCCGGTAAAAGATCCTTTTTCATGCCCGAAGAACTCACTTTCCAGCAAGGTCGGGACCACGGCCGAACAGTTGATGGCGACAAAAGGCTTGTCCGGCGAACCTGCCTGATGCAGAATCCTGGCGGCCAACTCCTTGCCGGTTCCGGACTCACCCTGAACAAGAACGATCACCTTATTTCTGGACAGCAAGCCTATTTTTTTGTGCAAGGCGACCACCTTGGGATGCGCGCCGATCATCTCAAAGCCATAACTTTCGGACAGTACTTTTGCCGGAGACTTCCCCGCCGGTTCAACCCGGCCACGATGACGCTCCACCCGCGCCACGATGGTATAGATGTCATCCAAATCCAACGGCTTTCGCAGGTAATCAAAGGCCCCGCTGCGCATAGCCTCAACCGCCGCATTATTGTCGGATTCGCCGGTCATGATAATAACCGTCGGCAGGCAGGGATTTTTAAGCAACCCCGGCAGAGCTTTGAGGCCACTTTGATCAGGAAGGTTCACATCAAGGAAAACGACATCGGGAGAAAAGGCGGACGCCTCCAGCCCTCCGGCGTCCGCCGAAAAAGAGCACTTCACCTCATGCCGTTTGAGAGTAAGCGCAATTTGCAGGGACCGGCAAAGCGCCTGATCATCATCAATTATCAACACCTTCATCGGCATCAACCTCCAAGATACAGCAAAAAATCATGGCCAACGAAAGACTTTCGATAAAAAAATTGTAACTATCCAGCAGCACCCCATCTGCGTTGTCATCGGCCTGCTCGTGTGCAAGTTGCACACTTCGCAGGCCTCTTCCTCGCATCTGGGGCACTGCTGAAAAGTTACAGTTCGGTGGTTTACGGCTGTTTCCGGCATCAAGCTGGATAGTTACAAAAAAATTTACCCCAATTTTCCCACCTGGTCAACGTGAACCACGCCGGGCAAGAATCCGCCGGATTTTGCAACAGACATTTATTACAATTAAATCATTGCTCGTTCGTTTCAAAATGATTAT
>JAZDIS010000288.1:0-6040 GCA_043804705.1 Pseudomonadota bacterium
TGATTCTTGATAAACGGCCAGAGGTATTTGGCGGTCACCCGGTCGGGCAGGCAGATGCCGCAGGTGGCCCCGGCCTCGATGGCCATATTGCACAAAGTCATCCGCGCTTCCATGCTCATGGACTCCACCACCGTCCCGGCAAACTCCAAGACCTTGTCTGTGGCCCCGTTCACGGTCAGTTCCTTGATGATGAACAGGATCAAATCCTTGGCGGAGACGCCGTCCTGCAAAGTGCCGCTGATGGTGATCCGCATGGTTTCCGGGGTGCGGAAGGAACAGACCCCCTTCAGTATCCCCACCTCCAGATCTGTGGTGCCCACACCCGCGGCAAAGGCCCCGAAGGCCCCGTGGGTGCAGGTATGGGAATCCCCCATGATCACCGTGTAGCCGGGGCGGATAAAGCCCTTTTCCGGAAAGAGCGCATGGCAGACCCCGTTGGCGCCGATGTCGAAGAAATCCCGGATTTTGTGGCGCCGCGCCCAGTCGCGGAGGATCTTGCCCTGGGTGGCGGTTTTGGAATCCTTGGCAGGGGTGACATGGTCGATGACCGCCTTGATCTTGGTGGTGTCGAAGACCCTGTCCATGCCGCGGGCCTCAAGATCGGTAATGGCGATGGGCGTGGTGATCTCGTGGCACATGACCACATCGATATCGAGGATGACGTTTTCCGGGGTGGGAGTGTCGCGCAGATGCGCGGCAAAAATCTTTTCAGCTATGGTTTTACCCATTGTTCATGAGCCTCCGTGCGGGGGGGTTGTCTGAGTATTTTTTAGCGGGGGAACCTTGCCCACGGTAGAAAAAAGTTTTTTACCACATACCGGTAGCCCTTAGCCACGATAAATCACAGATTCCGGCCTAAAAAATACATAAAACAAATAGGAAACCCTGTTTTTTCATACTTTGCGTTTGACCGGAGTTCCCAGGCTGTATATCATGCATCGGAATTAAATGTTTTTACCAACGATCCAAACCTCTCCTGCCCCCTGTCCGCCAGGGGAAATCACCACGCCAGGGGATTTTTATTCCGGCTCCACGAAATTATTTCCAGGAAACAACAGGCATATGGCACGCAAAGAGAGCAAGACACCTGACCGGCAATTGCCTGCTGATCACGCCGCCAACAAGCAGACTGTCGGGCTGATTTTCGCCATTGCCCGCGATGAGTACGGGGAGGTCCCTCCCCGCCTTACCTCGCTTTTTTCCGATGTGGCCGATCTGTATGCCGGTCACTGGCCGAGCCACGAAGCCTGCGCCGTTACCTACCACAATTTCAGCCATGCCCTGGATGTCTGTCTTGCCGCGGCCCGCATGCTCTCCGGCTGGAACAAGGTGGAGCAGGCGCACCCCTGGACGGCAAATACTTCCAGCTTGGCATGGCCGCAGGCCTGTTCCACGACTGCGGTTATATCAAGGACAAGGGTGACCATGCCGGTCTGGGCGGCAAATTTACCCTGATCCATGTCGGGCGGAGCATGGAGATTGCCCGGGAATACCTGCGCGAAAAACATTGGCCGGAGGAGGAGGTGGAGACTGTTTGCCAGATAATCTCCATCACCGACTATGCCAAATTGCCGGATCTAGTCCCCCTGTTCAAGGAAATTAAAATCAAAGCCCTGGCCCAGATGGTTGCCACCGCCGATCTGGTGGCCCAGATGGCGGACACCGACTATGTCCAGCGAATCGACGACCTGTTTGCCGAGTTCGAGGAGGTCTATGAATTTGAAAACCCGGAGAACCTGGCAAAAGAAGGGACCAAGGTTTTCAAGACCGTGCAGGAGATCAAGGACGGCACCATTGCCTTTTATGAGCAGTTTGTCGTGCCGACCCTTGGCAGGCTTGGCCGCATGGACCGTTATCTGACCAATTTTTTCAGCGATGGCAGAAACCCGTATCAGGAAAACATCGCCGCCAATCTTTCCGACCATCTCATGGATGTCCGCTCCCAGTGGCGGCGGCTGGGCGATATCCTCACCGACCTGGGACTGGCCTCCAGCGAACAGATTACCAGAGCCTTGGCCAAACAACAGACCCTGGCCGGGCAAAAAACGGACTCATCCACAAACTTCAACGCCGTGCTCCGCAAACATCTCCTGCCTTGGTTCACTGCCCGTTCCCAGGAAGGCCGCTGCCTGGGCGACATCCTCATGGAGATGCATGCGGTGGAGCCGAAATCCCTGGCCAAGGGATTGCTGGCCCAGATGCTGCCCGACTCCCTGTATGGGTCGCTTTCTCCCCGTGAGCTGCACTTTCTGCTCCAGGCCGCCATCCTCTTGCAGAATATCTGCAAAGGCCCGTGGATTCTGGGGGTGGTCCTGGAAATGGCCAACGAGATCCTCGACTGCGAAGCCAGCTCGATCCTGATCGCGGATCTTGACGAAAAGGAGATGCTGATCGTCTTGCCCACCGGCCCCAAGAAAAACGTGGTCTACGGCAAAAGGCTTGCCATGGACAAAGGGCTTTCCGGCTGGGTCTATCGCAACGGCCAGCCGGCGCGGGTGAGCAATGTCAGCACCGACGCCCGCTTTGACAACGGCATGGACAAGAATATCGATTTCATCACCCGCTCCATCCTCGCCGTACCCCTGCATGTAAACGGGGAGTGCATCGGCACGGTTGAAGCGCTGAATAAAAGCGATGACAATTTCACCACCCACGACATGAATGTGCTGGCCATCCTGGCCAATATGCTGGCCAATGTCATGGTTGGTGTTTTATGCCTCCAGTCAAGCCATTGATGAACTCGCATGAAAATCCTCTTCCCCGCCCTCCTGGCCCTCTTTGTCATCCTGCCCGCTTCCGCCCTTGGCGGCCAGGGGATCAGCATCGACGGCAAGGTGAAATACGGCCAGGGTTTCAGCAAGTTCGACTACGCCTCCGATAAGGCGCAAAAAGGCGGGCAACTGGTACTCCACGATCTGGGCAGCTATGACAAGCTCAACCCCTTTACCCTCAAGGGCACTGCTCCGGCCGGGCTTGACGAGCTGGTCTTCGAGACCCTTGCCGTGCCCAGCCTGGATGAGCCCTTTGCCTCCTACGGCCTGATCGCCAAGGATATCGCCCTGGCGGAAGACCGGCTGTCGGTCACCTTCACCATCCATGAGGAGGCCCGGTTCTCCGACGGCGCCCCCATCACCCCGGAAGATGTGAAGTTTTCCCTGGACACCCTCAAAAGCCAGGCGGCAAGCCCCTCGTACCAGATCTATTTTCAGGATATCTCCTCAGCCGAGGTTCTCGACCAGCGCCGGGTCCGGTTCCATTTTGCCCAGCGCAACCGCGAACTGCACATGATCGCCAGCCAGCTGCCGGTATTTTCCAAGAGATTCTACACCGCCCACCCCTTTGACGCTCCGGACATGACCCCGCCTGTCGGCTCCGGCCCCTATCTGATCAAGGAGGTCATCCCCGGCAAAGCCATCACCTATGCCCGAAATCCCAAATATTGGGCCAGGGATCTCAATGTGCGGCGCGGGATGTTCAATTTCGACACCATCATCTACAAATACTTCAAGGACCAGATCGTGGCGGTGGAGGCTTTCAAGGCCGGCGAATTCGATTTCATGCCGGTCAATATCGCCAAGCAATGGGCCCGCGATCTGGATGGCCCCCGGTTCAAGCGCGGCGAACTCGTCCGGGAAACCCTGCCCCATAAGAATAACGCCGGGATGCAGGCCTTTGTCTTCAACCTGCGCAAGCCGGTTTTCAAGGACCCCCTGGTCCGCAAGGCCCTGTCCCTGGCCTTTGATTTTGAGTGGACCAATTCCGCCCTTTTCTTCGGCCAATACACCCGCTGCGACAGCTTTTTCAGCAATTCGACCATGAGCGCCCAGGGGCTGCCCGCCGGCCTTGAGCTTTCCTATCTTGAGCCCTTCCGCGCCAAACTGCCCCCGGAGGTGTTCACCGCGCCGCCCACCCCGTTCACTACAGAACCGCCGGCCAGTCTGCGCTCCAACCTGCTCCAGGCCAAAAAAATTCTCGGCCAAGCTGGCTGGACTCTGAAGAACGGGGTGCTCACCAACCCAGCCGGCCAAGCGCTGGAGTTTGAAATTCTCCTGGTCGGCGCGGGTTTTGAGCGGGTGATGGAGCCCTACATCAACAACCTGAAAAAACTCGGGGTGCGCGTGCATTCGCGGGTCATCGACCCGGCCCTCTATATCCGGCGGATGGACAATTTCGATTTCGACATGACGGTTTCCGTCTTCGGCCAGGCCCAATCCCCTGGCAATGAACAGCGCAATTACTGGCATTCGACCGCAGCCGAACGGAAAGGCTCCCGGAACCTCATCGGCATCAAGGACCCGGCGGTGGATCATCTGGTGGACCGGATCATCTACGCCCAGACCCAGGAAGAACTCAGCGCCGCCTGCAAGGCCCTTGACCGGGTCCTCTGGTACGGGTACTATGTGGTACCTAACTGGTATCTGGCCCAGCACCGGATTGCCTATCGCACCATCTTCGCTCGGCCGGAAACCCTGCCCCTGTATTACTCACCTTCCCAGGCCCTGATGACCTGGTGGCGTATGCCTGAAAAACGGCAGCATTAGACTGCCATTTTTTTTAAAAGCGTATTGAACGGTGCTGGGGTAAAATAAAAAAAGTTCGTATTGTATTTTACTCCTTGCAGAGCCTGGTTTTTTATTCTTATGCAGAAAAAAAATATCCTACTTGCGCTCCTTGCCCTGCTTGTCCTCTCTCCTTTTTCTGCCCAGGCCAGGCAGCCCGAGGAACAGAAACCTACCGGGAATCCGAGGGTTCTGGTGATCCCCGGCACCGGAGACAGCCAGGCTCTCCTGCAAAAACTCGCCTTGGCTTATACCAAAAACCGTCCCGGAATCACCGTGGAAATTCCGGAAAGCATCGGAAGCGGCGGCGGCATCAGAGCCGTCATCACCGGAAAGAACGAGATCGCCAGGGTGGCCCGCCCCTTAACGGAAAAAGAGAGCGGCCAGGGCCTCAATTCCCGGATTTTTGCTCAGGCAGCCGTTGTTTTTGCGGTCAATCCCGGGATTGTCGGGGTGGAGAGCCTTTCCCTCGCCCAGATAGCCGGGATATATTCGGGCCGGCTCCAGCAGTGGGATGCCTTGGGTTCTGCCCTGGGCGGCGTCGGCAAGATCTATGCGATGCAACGGGAGACGGGAGATTCTTCCCGCACCGTGCTCGGCAATCTCATCCCGGGCTTTAAAGAGATTGCCGTCCCTGACGGGGCAACGGTGTATTCCACCCCGGAGGCCGTGCAGACCCTGCTGGCCTCGCCGAACACCATCGGCTATCTGCCCATGCCCGCAGCGGCCGGCACCGGTCTCAGGGTGCTACAGGTCCAGGATCTCGCTCCAACCGCCGCCAATGTCCGGCAGAAAAAATACCAGCTGGTTGTCTCTTTTGCCTTGGTGTGGAAAGACCCCCTCTCGCCGCGGGCTCAGGATTTTCTAGACTTCCTCGCAAGCCCGTCCGCCAGAAAACTCATGCTGGAAAACGGCGCCATCCCTGTTGACTGAGACTAATCGCCCCATGCGCATCTCCATATTCAAGAAAATTTTTATCAGCCAGCTTGCCTTGGTTATCTTCGCCTCCGGCGTTATTTCCCTGGCCAGCTATTTTTTCATGGTCCGGATGTACAACGAATCCCAGAACGATACGCTGCGGATTCTTTCCTCGGCAACGGCCACGAAGATCGCAACCGACATTGCCCAGTACCGGACAACCATCAAGGAAATCGCCGAGGCCAGGGAAGTAGCCCTGTATGCCCAGAAATATCAGGAACTCCTTCTTGCCAGGCACCTGGCCCGTTATCAGGAGCAGTTCCCGGTTCTCAGCTATGTGGACAAGGAGGGAACCCAGGAATTCCGCCTGGTGAATGGTCAAGCCGGCGAAACCTCTGAAAACCTCGCCGGCCTGGAAGTGTTCCGGGCCGCCCTGGCCGCCCCGAATCAGGCCATTCTCGGCGATGTTGTTCCAGACCCTGTTTCGCAAGCCCCGGTCCTGCGGTTTGCCTACGCCAGGGTAGACTATTTCGGCGATCAGTTCCTCGGTCTGATCCTCGGGC
>JAZDIS010000289.1:0-2285 GCA_043804705.1 Pseudomonadota bacterium
GTCAAAAAGTTCATTTCACGATTACCGGTACAGCGGTATTGCAGCGAACTATCTTCGCCAGGGATTCGGCCTCTTCCTTCTTCATAAAGGAATCCCGGTCATAGACTGCTTTCCGGCCAAAACGCAGACTTTTGGACACACCAAGGGGATGGTAGGACTCCAGCTCTATGCCCAGAATCCCATGGAGTGAATCAGCCAATGAAGCGATGGCGAGCGCGTGCTCGCTTCTATCGTTTTTCCCGGGAATCAAGGGGCAACGGAGTATTATATGGTGTCCCGCCGCCGCTGGTCTCGAAAAACACGCGGTCTCTTTCTGCCTCCGCAACCACCTGCTCTGCGGTCATCTCACCAGGGCGCAGTAACAGCATGCCTGCACGCATGATCCGCAACGGGTGCAGGCTTCCCGGTCATATGTGTGCCCTTCCGCCGTTACGGTGTGGCAGTCGTGGGGACATGCGGCGACGCAGCAGCCGCAGAGGACGCATTTGGCTGCCAGTAAGGAAATTTCTGACTTCAACAAATCCCTCGGGATTATGGCACCATTGGCAGCGCAGGGGGCATCCTTTCAGGAATACATTGCACCGAATTCCCGGACCGTCATGGATGGAATATCGCTGGATGTCATATACTGTTCCCGTTATCGTCATCGCACGCGAAGCCCTCTCTAATTCAGGGCGGTTCGCGCCAGGAACTCCTTCTGCTGCCACTCTGACAGGTGAATAAAATACTCACTGAAGCCGAACAGTCGCACCGTGAGAGTTCGATAATGCTCAGGGTTGGCCAGCGCAGCCTGAAGAGTCTCCCGATCGACCACGGTGATGGCGATGTGGAGACCTCCCATTTTGAAATAAGACTCGATGATCGAAGCGAGCAATTTGGGGGTGACCGGCGATGAAAAGGTGAGGTTCACCCCGCCGCAGGGTGTGCGGTGGAAAGGCAACTTGGCCAGAGAGCTGAGCAGCGCCGTGACACCTTTCTTATCCGCGCCATATACGGGGGACTGGTTTTCACTATAAGGTTCCCCCGCCATCCTGCCGTCCGGAGTGGCGCAGAGTTCCCATCCGAAATTGTTATGGTGGTGAAGGGAATAGAAACCGCCGACGGGAATGTAGCCTTGCGGCCAGTCGATCTCGTCCAGCACATCCAGAACCGCATTCATGGCCGGGGCCGCATAGCGGTCGCCCTCCTCGTCATCATTGCCGAATTTGGGGAACTTGTTTTTCAGTTCCGCCAGCAGCAGCGGCCGCCCTTTGTAGTTGTCCTTTAAAATCTGAACAAATTCCTCCAGGCTGTAACGCTTCTCCCGAAAGACCAGCCGGTCGATGGCCGACAGCGAGTCGATCACCGTGGCGGCTCCGGTAAAATAGACGTTAACCAGATAGAAATCAACGCCACCGTCCAGGGGATAGCGGCAACGGTCGGCGCACTCGCCCATGAACATGGCATCAAAAGTATGGCCGCGCTGGTCCATGATACGCCAGCTGGAAGCGTTGACCACTTCCATGTCCAGCTGCTTTTCGATGTGCCGGCGCGCCGTATTTTTCAAAGCCTGCAGGATCTCATCCATGGATTGATAAGCAGGCTCCGGTTCCTCCCCGATGACCCCGAGAGCCTCGCACAGCCATTCAGGCGTGGGGAAATACCATTCATTTCGGATCGTGCGATGATGGACTTCGACGTTGCAGCAGCCGGAAAAGGTGAAGTCTGCTGCAATCTCGTCCGGCAGGCCCCTGCGTTTCAGGGCGTTGTAGATGAGCCGATCGTTATACGCGTGCATCTTGTCGGTCACCACGGACATGGTGCGGTAAACCTGGGCGGCAAAAGCGGGATCCGCCTGGGGGTCGAAGCGCGCGACCACAACCGGTTCGGGCATGTTGGAGATCTCCTCCGCCCTGAGAAAGGCAAAAGACAGGGCGTTGGCCTGGGAAACGCCGTTCGCGTCGCATCCGCCAAGGGTTAGGTACTGCTTGCTGGCAACGCTGGGGATGGGCTTCACTTTATGGTTGTAACTTCCGAGGCCGCAGATTTCGTTCGGCTTCATCAGAAAAAAGGCCAGCAAGGCGTCTGCCTCCTTCTGGGTGTAGACCCCGTCGGCCAGATCTTTTTCATAGTAGGGCAGCAGGTATTGGTCGATTCGGCCAAAACCGTAGTCGCGCGCCCCTGCATAGCAGCTCGCAATCATATGCAGGATCCAGATCCCCTGCAAGGCCGAGAACAGATCGTATGCCGGCTTCATCGGCACGACCTCCAGGGCCCGGGCCATCCGCGTAAAACGCTCTTTCGCT
>JAZDIS010000290.1:0-3737 GCA_043804705.1 Pseudomonadota bacterium
GCTCTGTCGGCAGGGAACTCAACACGTCAGAGCTTTCTTTTCAGCGTTGCCGGGCTGATCCTCATTGTTGCCGCCATTGAGGGTGCGCACCGGATGGCTTTCCGGGATGAGTTGACTGCTCTGCCCGCCCGCCGGGCCTTGAACGAGGCCCTGCTCAAGCTGGGCAATACCTACACCGTGGCCATGGTGGATATCGATTTTTTCAAGAAATTCAATGACCGCTATGGTCATGACGTGGGCGATCAGGTTCTGGCCATGGTGGCCGCCCTGCTCGGCAGGGTTGGCGGGGGAGGCCGTCCATTTCGTTATGGCGGCGAGGAGTTCACCCTCCTCTTTCCGGGGAAAAACGTGCAAGAGGTCGAGCCCCATCTGGAAGCCTTGCGCCGGGCCGTGGCTGAGGCCGGATTTAAGGTCAGGAGTACTGGCCGGGCCGGGAAGAATTCGGACAACAGGCAGAAGGGCGGGGGCGCCGGAAAAAAGGTCTCGCTCACCATCAGCATCGGCATGGCCCAGAGCGACACCAGCAGGAAAACCCCCCAGGCCGTGATCAAGGCGGCGGATCAGGCCCTGTACCGGGCCAAGGAGGGCGGGCGCAACCGGGTGTCCGGCTGATACATTCTTGGTTCCCGCCCAGGTGTATCGCCTTGTTTCTTTGTTTGACTTCGCAAGGAATCCCCCCCTATAATGGATTCACCTTTTCATGGAGAGAGCTATGGGGCTAGAGTCGCGGCGTTCCGTTTCGCAGCCGGGCCATCGGTGTTGGAAGATAATCGTGCTGACGCTGGGAGTCACCTGCGTCTTTGCCGGCGGCCTGTACTATCTTGTCCGTCTCTATGTGCTCAACGAAGCGGAAAGAAACATCCAGGCCCTGCTTCTTGTCCATAAGGGCATGCACCGTTATATTCAGGAGGTCATGCATCCCGCCTTTTTCAAGCTGAAGGCGGAAGGTTATGTCGCCGAAAAGTTTTATTCCCCGGAGATCCTCTCCTCGTCGTTCATCGTCAGAAATCAGCACAAAGCATATAACGAGGAGCGCAAAGCCGCTGGTCTTGAAGAGGTCTACTACAAGATGGCCGCTTTCAATCCGCGAAATCCGGTGAACAAGGCAGACGCCCAGGAAGAAAAACTCATCCGGATGTTCAACGAAAACAAGGAGCTCAAGGAATACAGGGAAATTGTCCGGCTCAACGGCAAGGACTATCTCCATGTCGCCCTGCCCTTTCTGGTGAATCAGGAGAAATGCCTGAGATGCCATGGAGACCGGGAGGATGCGCCCCTCGGCCTTCAGCTGCTCTATCCGGGGCAGGGCGGTTTCGGCGAGAAGGCCGGCGATATCCGGGCGATTGAATCGATCCGCGCTCCTTTGGGACACCACTACTCCCTTCTCTATATCCTTGTTGCTTCTTCCTGCGCCGGGTTGCTGGTGCTGGCCGGCTTGCTGTTTCTCAATGACCGGCTCAGGGAGATGGTGCGGACGCGAACCCAGGCGCTCGAGCAGGAGGTGGTCGAGCGCCGCAGGGCGGAGGAGGAAGTGCGCCAGGCCAATGAAGCGCTCGAAGACCGGGTGGCGGAACGCACCGCCCAGATCGCCGCGGCCAACAAGGAGCTTGACTCCTTCGCCTATTCGGTTTCCCATGATCTGCGGGCGCCCCTGCGCGGCATCGACGGCTTCAGCCTGGCCTTGCTGGAGGATTATGGCCAACGGCTTGACGATACGGCAAAAGACTACATCAGCCGGGTGCGGGCAGGCTGCCTCCGCATGGGAAAGCTGATCGACGACATGCTTCAGCTTTCCCGGCTTTCCCGCGGCGAGATCCATCGCCAGGAGGTGGACTTGAGCGCCATGGCTGAAGAGATTGCCGGGGAGTTGAAGAAATCCGCTCCGGAACGGGAGGTTGCTTTCGCTCTTGCCCCCGGGGTTCTGGTGAACGGCGATGCCGTGCTCTTGCGGGCGGTGCTGGACAATCTCCTGGGCAATGCCTGGAAATTCACGGGTAGGACCGAGGGGGCGAAGATTGCCCTTGGGATGCAGGAGTGCGACGGGAAAAAGGTGATCTTTGTCCGGGATAACGGGGCCGGATTCGACATGGCTTACGTCGACAAGTTGTTTAGTGCCTTTCAGCGGCTCCATTCGGCGCAGGAATTTGAGGGATCCGGCATAGGCCTTGCCACGGTGCAGCGGATCATCCATCGGCATGGCGGGGAGATCCGGGCCGAGGGTGAGGTGGGCCGGGGGGCAACTTTTTATTTCAGCCTCTAAGAAGGAACGGGAGAGAGAGTATGCTGGGGAAAATTATTCTGCTGGTTGAAGATAACCCGGACGATGAGGCGTTGACCATCCGCGCTCTGGAAAAAAACAATATCCTGAATACGGTGGTGGTGGCCCGGGATGGGGCGGAGGCCCTTGACTTCCTCAATGCTACAGGGAGTCATGCCGGACGGGACACCTCGGTCCTGCCCGAATTGGTTCTGCTCGATCTCAATCTGCCCAAGCTCAACGGCCTGGAGGTGTTGAAAAAAATCAGGGGAAACGAACATACCAGGCTGTTGCCCGTGGTCATCCTCACTACTTCCAACGAGGACCGCGACAAGATCGAAAGCTACCGGCTGGGCTGTAACAGCTATATCCGCAAGCCTGTCGATTTTGTCCAGTTCAACGAGGCGATCCGCCAGCTCGGCATATATTGGCTGCTGCTCAATCAAGGGCCGCCGCAAGGAAAGAGAATCTGATGGGCGAGCAACTCCGCGTTCTGCTGGTGGAAGATTCCGAGGACGATGCCGTCCTCATTGACCGCGCCTTGCAGAAAGGTGGTTATGAACCGTCCTGGGTCCGGGTGGATACGCTGGAGGCCATGCGGGAAAGCCTGGAAAACCAGGAGTGGGATCTGATTCTTTCCGATTATTCTATGCCTCGGTTCAACGGCATGGAGGCGCTGAAGCTGATGCGCGCCCAAGGGCTTGATCTGCCTTTTATCCTGATTTCCGGAGCGGTTGGCGAGGAAACCGCCGTGGAAATCATGCGGGCCGGGGCCTGTGACTATGTGATGAAAGACAAGCTGCCCCGGCTGGTACCGGCAGTTATCCGGGGATTGCGGGAGGCCGCAAGCAGAAAGGCGGTGCGGGAGGCGGACAGGGCCATCGACGCCCTCGTGCGGGGGATGGTCGGCACCACGGGGGCGGAGTGTTTTGACCGGATCATCGAGGGCCTGTGTGGCTGGCTGGGCGCAGAGTATGGTCTCGTCGGCGCCCTGGCCGAAGGTAAGGTGCAGACGCTTTTATTCTACGGGCAGGGGAAAAAATTGGCAAACTTCAGTTACCCTCTGGCCGGGACGCCCTGCGAGATGGTTGTGCGTGAGGTCTACAAGAGCTATCCCAGGGATCTCCGCCGTCTTTTCCCCGAGGACAAGGATCTCGTGAAGCTGGGCGTTGAAAGTTGCGTGGGCATATCCTTGCGTGATGGGCAGCAGAAGGTGCTGGGGGTGCTCAATATCTTCTCAAGCCGCGAGATGCTGCCGACGGCAAGGCTTCCGGAAATTATGGAAATTGTCGCGGTTAAGGCGGCGACGGAGATGGAGCGCCTTCGGGAAGAGGAAGAAAGAAACGCGCTTGAGGCGCAGTTGCGGCAGGCCCATAAAATGGAAGCCATCGGCACCCTGGCCGGCGGCATTGCCCACGATTTCAACAATATCCTGGCCGCGATTTTGGGCTATACCGAGCTGGCCAAGCAGAAAATGATT
>JAZDIS010000291.1:0-3695 GCA_043804705.1 Pseudomonadota bacterium
CGGTTATTGATCAAACTGCATGGTGTGCAGTTTGGTGTAGGCGCCATTGGCGGCCAGCAAATCCTCATGCCTCCCCTCCTCGACGATCCCTCCATCCTGAATGACAATAATCCGGTCGGCGTTCTTGATGGTTGAGAGTCGATGGGCAATGACAAAAGTGGTCCGGTCCTTCATCAGGTTTTCGAGCGCCTTCTGCACCTCCCGTTCCGATTCCGTGTCAAGGGCTGAGGTTGCCTCATCCAGGATCAGGATCGAGGCATTTTTCAGCAGGGCTCTGGCGATGGAGAGGCGTTGCTGCTGCCCGCCTGAGAGTCGTGCGCCGGATTCACCCACCACCGTATCAAAGCCATCGGGCAGCTCCTTGATGAAATCATAGGCGTGCGCTGCTTGTGCCGCGGCAATGATTTCCTCGTCACTGCGGGTTGGATCGCCATAGGCGATGTTGTTTCGCACCGTGTCGTTGAAGAGGATGGTCTGCTGGGAGACGAGTGCCACCTGGGCGCGGAGGGATTTCATGGTAACATCGCGCACATCGGTGCCGTCGATCTGGATGCTGCCGTTTGTTACATCAAAGAATCTTGGGATCAGGTTGACCAGGGTGCTTTTGCCGCCACCGCTGGTGCCCACCAGCGCGAGAACCTCGCCGTACTTTACTTTCAGGTTGATATTATTGAGGATCTCTGTCTTTCCGTCATAATTGAAAGAGACATCGTTGAACTCTATGTTTTTTTGGAAAGGCGGTAAGGGGATTGCTCCGGGGGTATCCTGGATGGTGGATTTGATGTCGAGGAGGTCAAAGACGCGCCTTGCCGCGGCAAGGCCCTGTTGGACCGCGCTGTTGATATTGCTCACCCCCTTGATCGGATTGTAGATCATGATGATGGCGGTAAGAAAAGAAAAGAAGACACCGGGGGTGGATTGTCCGGTAATGACCTGGTGTCCGCCATACCAGATGATGGCCGTGATGCCCAACCCTCCCAGGAGCTCCATTATGGGCCCCTGCAGGCTGTTATTTTTAATGTCCTTTACAATAATATTGAACAACCGATCCACGGTATCGGAGAACCTCCTTATTTCGTAATGCTCCATTCCGAATGCTTTCACTATCTTGTGGCCGGTAATGGACTCATGCAGGATGTTGGAAACCTCGGCCACGGTTTGCTGGTTCGTGGTGCTCAGCTTCCGGAACCTGCGGCCGAAATGTGCAACAGGGATAAAGGCCAGGGGAATAAAGACAATGGCAATGAGCGCCAGTTTCCAATTCAGATATAAAACTACGCCGACCAGGCCGAAGACCTGAAAAAGATCTTTGAATACCCCTGCCAAAGCACGGGAGACAGACATTTGAATGAGGGTGGAATCGTTAATGACCCTGGAGATGAGTTCTCCCGTGGGGGTGTGGTGAAAAAAAGATATGGGAAGCGAATGGATATGGGCAAAGATCTTTTTCCGCAGATCCCGGATAATACCCTGACCAAGGGTATCAAGCAGCAGGTTGGAAAAATAATTAAAAACTCCTTTGAATAGAAAAACCAAGATCAAGACGAAAGGGAAGATGTTGAGCATCCAGCGGTTTTTGTTTACAAAAATCTCATCGAGCAACGGCTTGATCATGTACGCTTGGGCAGAGTTGAGCGCTGAGGCCATGATCATGCAGAGAACGGCAATACCGATTTTCCCCTTGTGGGGTTTGAGGAAAGAGAGAAGCCGGATGATAAGAGTTTTTTCTTGCATGGAATATTGTGATGCCCTTTAATTGCGGCGCATTGCTTGCAAAAAAAACTTAAGGTTAAATTTGTCTGGAAGCAATGAAGCAGGTGGCAAGAATGTGCTGTGGGAGAACCAAGCGGAGCATACCATGCCGGTCATGGATGCGTAGTGTATTTTTGAAAACGTTTTCTAAATGATAAGCTGGTGTTTGTCAAACGGTTGTTTTCCCGGGTAATCAAATACTCTTGACCAGCTCGGTGCTGAGGTAGCGTTCCCCTGTGTCGCAGAGCGGAAAGACGATTTTCTGTCCTTTAAATTCAGGGCGGCCGGCGATCTGCATGGCGGCCCAGGCATTGGCGCCCGAGGAAATTCCGCAGAGAATGCCTTCTTCCCTGGCGATTCTGCGGGCGGTTTCCATGGCCTGCTCGTTGGTCACCGTGATGATTTCATCGATGATCTCCCGGTTGAGGATCTTGGGGACAAAGCCGGCGCCGATGCCCTGAATCTTGTGGGGGCCGGGTTTTCCCCCGGATAAAACCGGAGAGTCGGCAGGCTCCACCGCCACCACGTAGAGCGATGGCTTTTGCTCCTTGATCATCTCGCCGACCCCGGTGATGGTGCCGCCGGTGCCCACCCCGGCCACAAAAATATCGATGCTGCCGCCGGTGTCCTCCCATATCTCTTTGGCCGTGGTCCGGCGATGGATCTCCGGGTTTGCCGGGTTGCTGAACTGGTTGGGCATGAAGCTGTCCGGGGTTTTGGCGAGAAGCTCTTCCGCCTTGGCTATTGCTCCTTTCATCCCTTCGCTGCCCGGGGTAAGGACCAGTTCGGCGCCCAGGTGCCGGAGAAGGGTCCGCCATTCCAGGCTCATGGTTTCCGGCATGGTCAGGATAAGCCGGTATTTTCTCGCCGCGCAGACAAAGGCCAGGGCGATGCCGGTATTGCCGCTGGTCGGCTCGATGATGGTGGTTGCCGGCTTAAGCAGCCCCTGCTCCTCGGCGGCGCGGATCATGGCCAGACCGATGCGGTCCTTGACGCTCCCCAGGGGGTTTTGGAATTCCAGTTTTGCCAGGAGCTGGGCCGGTAGCCCCGCCCCGAGGCGAGACAGGCTGACGATGGGGGTTTTGCCTATGATTGCGGTGATGTCGGGGGAAATTCGTGGCATGGGGGCGTCCTCCTGGATGGATGGGTAACGAGTGTTGTTTCTGCCTTGTTGGGTTGCTGGAAAGATCGGGGATAGAAGTTGTAATCTGGCCGGATAGGGGAGAAAAATCAAAGATCAGAGAAAAGAGATAAGTACCTCGCAATCCCGGCAGATATTCATTTTTTCCTTCCAGTTTTTCTGGGCCTTGCACTCGCAAATGGTGCCGTTGATGAACCAACAGAGTTCTCCTGCCTGAAATTCCCAGGCCGGGCATTGCTCCCGCCTCTCCTGCGGGCATTTTTTTATCTCCCAGCAGGGAAGGGGTTTTTTACAGTTGTCTTTCTGCCGCTGGCGGGAAAGCAGGAAGAAAATCTGCCGGTCGACGTGAGTGGGAACGGAACGCCAGCCCTGTTCGTAGCCTTGGATGGCCTTTGTCGACGAGCCGAGGAGTTCGGCAAGTTGTTTTTGGGTCTTGCCAAGTTTTTTGCGTGCCAACAAAAAAGTCTGTTTGTCCATCGGCTGCTCCTGGCAGAAAAAACAAGAAAGGGGGTGTCTGCTACCATGGTATTAGTACCACGAGGTGGCAGTGGATTGTCAAGGGGAGAATGCGCGGATCGTTGCGGATCCGGATGTCGGAATCGTTATAGTGTGCGCCGGCAGGAGAGCCGGTCGAGGGGAGCGTTCTGGGGTTGGCTCTTCCCCTCAGCTCAGCCGGACCCAGCGACCGGAAGGGTCTTTGGATACGGTGATTTGGTTGGATCGGCCTTTTTGGATTTTGTCCAGGCCGTCGCGCATGGCTTTTGAGTAGTTTTCACAGATGCCGATGCTTTTGTCCACGAGG
>JAZDIS010000292.1:0-6685 GCA_043804705.1 Pseudomonadota bacterium
AACAACCCCATGGGCGTCGTCTACGGCAGCTATTGGAAGAGCCGGCTGCTTGGCTGAAGCAGGGTCACTTGAAAAAATAAGGAATACAAATGGATATGAAACACCTTTTTTAACATATCACAATAAGGAGGATTCACATGATTACAGTCAGCCCGTTGGCAGCGGAGAAACTCTCCGCCTATCTGTCAGAGAACAACATCGAGTCGCCGGTCCGTATCACGGTCATGAACGGCTGCGGCGGGCCATCTTTGGGTCTGGCACTGGATGAGCGCAAGGAAAATGACAGGGTAAGTGAGCAGGATCATTTCACCCTGCTCATCGCCGGAGACCTTTCAGATGAATGCGGCAAGGTCACGGTGGATTTTGTCGAGAAAAATTCGGGCTGCGGTTGCGGGGGAGGCGGCGGGTTTTCGCTTGCCAGCGAGGGGCCTTTGCCCGGAGCTGGAGATAGTGGCTGCGGCGGTTCCTGCTCCAGCGGCAGCGGCGGATGTTGACGGCATTCAAACGATAACAAATAGGAGATTCCGAGAATGAAGACAAGAGAAGTGCGCGCGAGTGTTATTTTGTTCATGATCATGATGTTCACAGCCAGCCTGCAGGCGGCGGAAGTGGGTTATCAAACGATCTCTACCGGGGAGTTGAAAAATCTGCTCGACTCCGGCGAACGGGTGATCACCGTCGATGCCAGAAACCCTGAAGAATATCAGGAGGTGCATATCAAAGGGGCAATAAATATCCCAGAAAAACAGTTTGCCGAACAGAGCGATCAGCTCCCGAATGACAAAACGGCCCGAATCATTTTTTACTGCAATGGCGTCAAATGCGGGAAGAGCAAGAAGGCAGCACAAAAGGCTATGGAGATGGGATATCAAAACGTCTTTGTTTACGCCGAAGGCATGCCGGTATGGGAAGAAAATGGCATGCCGATTTACGCCGGGCCTGATTACGAAAAACGTGTTGAAACCACTAAAATTTCACCGGACGATCTGCATGCACTGATAACCTCCGGCGCCGACACGTTCACGCTGGTCGATGTCCGTGACGCGGAGGAATTCGCCGAAGGGCATATCCCAGGCTCGATAAATATCCCGGTTGCTTCTTTTGCGTCACAGTCGGACATCCTCGACAAAAAGAAGAAAATAATCGTCTACTGTAATTCCGGCGGTCGCAGCTACAACGCCTACCGGAAATTGATGAAACTTGCCTACAATGACATAAACCAGGCCATTTTTGCCGATTGGAAAGAAGCTGGCTTGCCGGTTGAAAAATAAAAACATGAAAGGAGAACAGCCATGAATTCATCGGATTTTGAAGTAAAAGCGTATCCCGAGATGTGGGCGGATCTCGATATCGATGTGCCCCGATTTGACAAGGCCCGGCAGATGCTAGGCGAGGTGTATGGCAGGATGTTTCTGGCACAGCCGAATCGGCCGGAAAAGATGGAATATTTCGATCAAATGATTTCTGAAATTTTCGGCGGCCGGATCAAGGAGATGCTGGAGGTGAAAAAAACGGGGAAACCCATCGTCGGCACCTTCTGCGTCTATATTCCCGAGGAGATCGTGGTGGCGGCCGGAGGCATCTGCGTTGGTCTCTGCGGGGGCTCGCCGGGATCCATCCCCGACGCGGAAAAGATCCTGCCCCGCAATATCTGCCCCATGGTCAAATCGGCCTACGGCTTCAAAGCCGGCCGTATCTGCCCTTATTTTCAGAGTGTCGATTTTGTTTATGGTGAGACCACCTGCGACGCCAAGAAGAAAACCTGGGAGATTCTCGACCGCCTGGTACCGACCTACGTCATGGAAATTCCCCAGATGAAAAGGGAGCGTGACCGCAAACTCTGGCTGGAGGAGGTGAAGGATTTCAAGGGCAAGGTTGAAGAAGTCTGTAAATCCACCATTTCCGCCGATGATCTGGCCGGCGCCATCAAGGTGATCAATGACAAACGCCGCGCCCTGCAGCGCCTGACGATATTGCGGGCCGCGAACCCCGCGCCGATCAGCGGCAAGGACGCCCTGCTCATCGAGCAGATCGCTTTTTATGACGAGCCGGTTCGTTTTGCTCAAAAGGTCAACGAGCTGTGCGACGAGCTTGAGAAACGAACAGCCGGCGGCGTTGGGGCCTTTCCACCTGCCGCGCCAAGGGTGATGGTCTCCGGCACCCCGATGGCGCTGCCGAACTGGAAGGTCCATAACCTGTTGGAAACAGCCGGGGCGGTGGTGGTCAATGAAGAGTCCTGCATCGGCACCCGCTATTTCAAGGACCTGATCGACGAGGACCAGACCGATATGGACCGTCAGCTTGAGGTTTTGACCGACAGATACATGCAAATCGACTGTTCGTGTTTCACACCAAATGACGAACGGGTGAGCCAGGTGCTGAAGGAGTATCGGGAATCAAAGGCCCAGGGCATTCTCCATTACTCCCTGCAGTTCTGCCACACCTACAATATCGAGGAGATCAAGATCCGTGAGATGTGCGAGAAGGAAGGCATTCCCTACCTCGCCATCGAGACCGATTATTCACCCGAGGATGTGGGGCAGCTGCAGACCAGGATCGAGGCGTTTCTGGAACAGATCCGCGGATAGGGAGACAGTCTATGCATATCGGTATTGATCTGGGTTCACGAACCATCAAGATGGCGGTTTTTCGAGATGGACGACTTGTTGATCGGCAACTGGCCGAAAGCGGCTTCGATCCCTCCGGCCAGGCCATGCAGATGATCAAGGGCTATGCCTCAGGCAATATCGTGGCCACCGGCTATGGACGGCATCTGGCCCTTGAGCATTTTGCCCGTGAAGTCATCACCGAAATCAAGGCCCATGCCATCGGAGCCCGCCATTTCTATCCCGAGTGCCGGACCATCGTTGATATCGGCGGCCAGGATTCCAAAGTCATTTCCCTTGATGCCAACGGTCGGGTAATCAATTTTCAGATGAATGACAAATGCGCCGCCGGCACCGGCCGGTTTCTTGAAATCATGGCGGCCACGCTTGGCTTCCGGCTCGATGAGTTCGGCCTGGCGGCCCTGGAATCCGATACCGAAGTAGCGATCAACTCCATGTGCACGGTCTTTGCCGAGTCCGAAGTGGTCTCCATGAAAAATCGTGGCATTGACGCCAGGGACATTGCCAGGGGTGTGCATTTTTCCGTGGTGAACCGGCTGGTCGGGATGCTCGAACGGATGGGGTTCGGCGATCAGGTGGTATTTTCCGGCGGCGTGGCCCGCAACCCCTGTATTGTTAAGATGCTGCAGGGCCGTTTACCCGGCGCCGAAGTGGTGTCTCCTCCGGATCCTGACATTGTCGGGGCGATGGGCGCCGCTCTTCATGCGGCAAGGTAAGGATATGGCGACCTGGAAGAAAATAGACAGCGAGGGCGTGGTCCATTTCCAGTTTCTCTGCGAAGCTTGCAATAGCAGGAAAAAGCCCCTGCTGGAAAAGGACAACTGGACACTTGTCCGGGAAGGAGATCCGGCTGCCTGCAATGACTGCGAATTGCGCTGCGCCTTAACCGCCCGCGGGCTTTGGGGCGCCGAGGATGCAATCCGTTACGCGGTATGCGACGCCTGCCCGGCTTACGAAAAATGTGAATTGCAAGGAAGGTACTATTGCTGAGACACGCTATAAAAAAAACTAAAACGAAGGAGAATGAATCATGAAAAAAATCGTCTTAATTATCTGTGCTGGGTTTCTGGCCCTTGCTCATAACAGCATGGCCTCTGACTACCAATATGTGTCTGCTGAGGAACTGAAGGGATGGCTGGAAGCAGCCAGGCCGGTGCTTTTGGTGGACATCCAGGAAAAGAAAGATTTTGCCGCCCACCATATCAAGGGGTCGATTGAAACCAATGCCTATCCGGTGAAGTCTGATGCCGAGCGGCAGACATTGGTATCTGCGGTCGGGCGGGCAAAAGATGTTGAATCAGTGATTGTCGTCTGTCCGCGCGGCAAGGGCGGCGCCAAACGAGCCTATGACTACCTCAAGGAGCAGGGCGTGCCGGAGGCAAAGCTCGTCATTCTGGCCGACGGCATGGAAAAATGGCCGTATCAGGAATGGGTTGTTACAAAATGAGCCTCACAGGGGCAAAGGTGCTGGTGCGCCCGGCGGTCTTCAAAACCGTGCGCCTGGCCTGCAAAGCCAGGAGGAGGTTCGATTCCCCTTGCCCCTTCCACTTCATTTGCTAAGCGCGATGAAACATCTCACCATCGGGGTTGCCGGTCATGTGGATCACGGCAAGACCTCTTTTGTCCGGCAGTTGACCGGAATCGATACGGACCGTCACCCCGAAGAAAAACGCCGGGGCCTTTCCCTGGATTCGGGTATTGCCAACTGGCCCCGTCCTGACGGCACCATTGCAGCCTTTGTCGATGTGCCTGGGCACAGTGATTTTTTGAAAAACACGATCCGGGGCCTGCAGGGCGTCGACATCGCCGTTCTGGTGGTTGCCGCCGATGACGGTGTCATGCCGCAGACCAGAGAGCACCTGGAAATTCTCTCCTTTTTCAAGGTCAACGACGGCATGGTGGTTCTGTCAAAGACAGATTGTGTTGATGGCGAGACCTTGGAACTGGCCGAACTCGAAATCATGGAACTGACGGCAGGCACTTTTCTGGAAGGTAAGCCGGTTCTTGGTTTTTCGGCATTGACCGGCAAAGGACTGGATGAGATTGCCATGGCCCTTGACCAGGCATTGAAGGGGTGCCCGGGAAAATCACCGGCGGCTCCTTTCCGGCTGTGGATTGATCAGTTTCGAAGTTTTGCCGGAATCGGCACGGTGGTGAGCGGCACTGTGTTGTCCGGTGGGGTCCGGGTCAACGATGATCTTTCAATTCAACCGGGCGGGATCACCACCCGGGTCCGTTCCCTGGAACAGCATGGCCGGAAAATAGACCAGGCATTTGCCGGCCAGCGAATCGGCATCAATCTCCACCGCATCGGGGTGGACGACATCTGTCGGGGCATGTGCCTTGCGACACCCGGCCAATACCTGCCCGTATCTCGCTTCAACGCGATCATGCAAATCCCACCCCACATCGCGGAAAGGATCAAGGACAGGCAGAAGGTCAAGCTCTATCTTGGCGTTTCGGTCCACACCGTCACAGTCAAATTCATCGATTCCCCACCGCACGAAATAACCGGGCGCAACCTTGTGCAAATACAATTTAAAAAACCTGCCGTGGTCGCGGCCGGGGACCGTTTCGTGGTCACGCCCCTGAACAAAAACGCCGTCATTGCTGGCGGCCATGTGCTGGAACTCTGCAAGGAAAAGGTCCGTGAAGCAAACAAGGTAAAAATATCCAGCCGGCTCATGGCGTTGCAGGCAGATGACCTTGCCACCTATTTAGAACAATTCTGCCGATTACATCCTGGAAAGCCCATTGACTTGAACTACCTGGCCGCCCATACAATCTGGCCGATCGGAAAAATGGAACCGTGCATTGCCTCGGGCGTCAAGGATGGGACTCTGGTTGAGCTGTCCGCCGGTAAAATAGTCCGAGTGTCCGACCTTGAAACGTTTACCAGACGGTTTTCCGATATCCTCGGCACGGCATTTCAAAGCAGGCCGGACAGGGAACCCATGCAGGTCTTGGAGATTATGCACCAATGCCGACCTTCATGCGACGAACAACTCGCATTGATGATCATTGAGGATCTCTGCCGGCAAGAACACTGGATTAAGGAGAAAGGCGGCATCCGGCCCGCTGATTTTTTACAGCGACTCCCGCAAGATTTGTCACGGGTGGCAGCCTTGCTGCGGCGTTATGCCGAAGATCAGGGAGTCCGGCCATTCAGCGCCGAATATTTCGTCAAGACGGCGGCAGAACCGATCACCTTGCGACAGACGCAGCGAACCCTCGACTTTTTCTGTAAAACAGGCGAAATGATCCGCCTGAAGAACGACCGTTATCTCACATCGTCGGCAGTAGCGGAAATCAAGAAAAAAGTCGGCGCATGGATCGTCGAAAAGGGGGAACTCTGTCTGCGGGACTGCAAGGAGGCGCTTGACTTTAATCGGGGACTCGGTTTGCCAGTGCTGGAATATCTCGACCAGATCGGTTTTACGATAAAACATGGCGAAGGACGAATTATAGCAGATAGTAATTTTCATTCCGCAGGCTGATTTCTCAGGGAAACGAGCCTGCGAGACTCCGAAGCGGATGCGGAGCCCCTATGGGCGCTTATTACGAAGGATTGATAAACTTTAGGAACCGAACAGATACTTTCTCGCCGCCGCCCCCGGTTCATGACATGATACCAGGCGCCCGGGTATTCTATGCATAACGGTCTGGACAGAGTTTATGCTCATTGAAAAACGATAAAGCAAAGAGCGATTTTGCCCCCCCTTTACGACGTACGGACGGACTCATAAGGACTCAACTCCAATCCTATTCTGTTCCTGAGGCTCCTCCGCATATGGGACAACCCTGCATCCTTAGAGGTTTTTCCAGGCAGGAGCCAGCTAGGATTTCATCGTTGTTGAATATCTCAAGGGATGGACCATCCGCCCGTATTTTTCCATCGTGCATGACTATGGTTCGTTCGCATAGATCAACCACCAGGTCAAGGTCGTGGGTGGCGATAATTTTGGTATGCTGAAATGTTTTCAAAAGGCGGATAAGCTGGGTGCGCGCCTGGGGATCAAGTCCTGCGGTAGGTTCATCCATTACCAAAATGTCAGGAC
>JAZDIS010000293.1:0-3631 GCA_043804705.1 Pseudomonadota bacterium
TTGAAGCAATCGCCTATGTGCGTGAAATACAGACAAGTTTCAAGGAGTATGTCAAATACAACAAAAAAGTGCCTGCCGAAGTTATCAAATCTCTGGCCCGCATTGAGCGGCCCGCAAAATTTGTGGATGTCCTTGCCGCGCATTTGCCTCTGAATGTGCAGGAAAAACAGGAAATTCTGGCGAATTTTTCTGTTGTCGAACGGCTGGAACAGGTGTTGGGCCTTATCCATAAGGAAATTGAAATCGCCGAGCTTGAGGAGATTATCCGAGCCCGAGTCAAGAAAAAAATGGATAAGACCCAAAAGGATTACTTCTTGGCGGAGCAACTTCGCGCCATCCAGAAAGAGATGGGCACCTCCGAGGATGCCTCGTCCGAACTTGAGGGGCTGAACAAGGCGATCCAGGAGAAAAACCTGCCTGAAGGGGCCCGCGCCAAGCTGGAGCAGGAATTCAAGAAGTTGAAGATGATGCCGGCCATGTCCGCCGAGGCCACAGTGGTGCGCAATTATATCGACTGCATCCTCAGTCTGCCCTGGCATGAAAAAACCGAAGAGAAGATCGATATCCAAGAGGCGGAGAAAATCCTTGCTCAAGACCATCATGGTCTTTTGAAGCCCAAGGAGCGGATACTTGAATATCTTGCCGTGCAGGCCCAGGTTGAGAAAATCAAGGGGCCGATTCTCTGTTTGGTTGGTCCGCCCGGCGTAGGGAAAACCTCGCTGTGCAAGTCCTTGGCTCGCGCCATGGGGCGTAAGTTCGTCCGGCTCTCTCTTGGCGGAATCCGTGACGAGGCCGAGATCCGAGGGCACCGGCGTACCTATATCGGGGCCTTGCCGGGGAAAATTATTCAGTCCATGCAGAAGGCGAAGGTTGTGAATCCGGTTATCTGTCTTGATGAGGTGGACAAGATGAGCATGGATTTCCGGGGAGATCCCTCTTCTGCGTTGCTGGAGGTGCTTGATCCAGAGCAAAATGTTGCTTTCAATGATCATTATCTTGATCTCGACTACGACCTGTCCGGGGTTTTTTTTGTTACCACAGCCAACAATCTGCATGCAATCCCTGTTCCGCTTCAAGACCGGATGGAGGTGATCAAGCTCAATGGGTATACGGAAGAGGATAAGCTGAACATCGCGCAGGGATTTTTGGTGCCGAAGCAACTGGAGGCCAACGGCTTCGGGCGGGAAGATATTACCTTTAACGATGGTGCGATTCTAGAGATTGTCCGGAGATACACCCGGGAGGCAGGGGTCCGGAATCTTGAGCGCAGTATCGCCTCGGTTTGCCGTAAGGTGGCCCGGGACCGGCAAAGGAAAAAAACGGATAAGCGATACCGGCTGAACGATGCGGCCATCGCCAAGTATCTGGGCGGAGTCAGGTACCGTTTCGGTCTGGCCGAGGAACGGGATAAGATTGGTCTCACCACCGGTCTGGCTTGGACCGAGGTGGGAGGCGAGCTGCTGCAGATCGAAACGGCCCTGATGCCTGGGAAAGGGAAGCTGACTGTGACCGGAAAGCTTGGCGACGTCATGCAGGAATCCGCCCAGGCGGCTTTGAGCTATGTGCGGACCCGGGCCTTGCAGCTTGGCTTGTTGCCGGATTTTTATCAGAAACTGGATATTCATATCCATGTGCCGGAAGGGGCCATTCCCAAGGATGGTCCGTCTGCCGGGATTACCATGGCGACCTCGATGGTTTCCGCCTTGCTCAAGCTTCCGGTTCGGCGGGATATCGCTATGACCGGCGAGATTACCCTGCGTGGCAGGATATTGCCCATTGGGGGGCTCACCGAAAAACTCCTTGCCGCACGACGGGGGAATATCAAGCATGTCCTGATTCCTCGAGAGAATGAAGTGGATCTTAACGAAATACCTGCAAAAATTCTCAAAGGGCTTGCCGTGGAGCTGGTTGAGCATGTGGACGAAGTCCTGGCTAAGGCTTTGGTCCTTCCGGATGGGCATATTCTTTTTAAGGACATTCCCTTTGGTGACTTTGGCGTGGAGGGTGTGCTTCCTTCGAACAATGTGGCTCATTAGCGGAGAGTGTGTCTCAGCCCCGCAGGCGGAAAGAGGATGCAGCACATCAGCAGCCTTTATTTTTGGAGTGTGCTAAGTTTTTTGCTTGACGGATTATGGGTGGCAAGGGTATATCTTGCCACACTTCATGTGGGGCGAATAGCTCAGCTGGGAGAGCATCGGCCTTACAAGCCGAGGGTCACAGGTTCGATCCCTGTTTCGCCCACCACGATTTGAGGAGTGGTAGTTCAGTTGGTTAGAATACCGGCCTGTCACGCCGGGGGTCGCGGGTTCGAGCCCCGTCCACTCCGCCATTAGAAAAATAAAGGGATTAGCTGTAATGGCTAATCCCTTTTTTTTTAATCTGTTGTTTCAGTTTTCCGGTTTTCCTCTGAGCAAATGCTTGACACTGCCTGTGTCCCATGAGTAACATTGCTAGGTTGTGGGATGGTGCAAGCTGAAAATAACCGGCAAAAGCATGGGGTTTGCCATAACGGTTTGTTGTGAAACGTGTTGTTGCGCAAATCCATGCACGAGGATTCTATGATTCGTTACCTGGAAAAAATAGGAAGCAATACCATGTGGCTCCTGGAAGATTTGGGACGCATGGGTTCGTTTCTGGTTTTGGGTCTTGGTGGCGTCTTAAAAAGACCGTTTCGCTTTTCCGCCATGATCCGACAGGTCCGCCTGATCGGCGCCAATTCTTTCTGGGTCATATTTTTTGTCGCAGGGTTCACCGGGATGGTTCTTGGCTTACAGGGGTATTATACCTTGCGTAAATTCGGGTCGGAAGGTGCCTTGGGGTCGGCGGTTTCCCTGTCCTTGCTCCGGGAGCTTGGTCCGGTTTTGACGGCCCTGATGGTTACCGGGCGCGCTGGGTCGGCTATGTGTGCCGAAATCGGGATCATGCGCAACACTGAACAGCTTGACGCTCTGGAATGTATGGCCATCGACCCTTTTCGCTATCTCATCACGCCAAAATTTCTGGCCACGCTCATCTCGGTTCCGATTCTCACCATTTTTTTTAATGTTGTCGGCATCTTCGGCGGGTATCTCGCCGGGTGCGGCTTGCTGGGGGTCAACCCCGGAGCGTATTGGACCGGCATGGAGCAGAGTGTTGTGAATCAGGATATAAACATGGGCATCATAAAATCCTTTGTTTTTGCCCTGGTCATCGTCTGGGTGTGTGCGGGGCGCGGCTATTTTGTGCACGTCATCCGGGGGGCCGGTTTTGGCGCTGAGGGCGTGAGCAAGGTTACCACGCAGGCAGTTGTCCTTTCATCTGTCGCGATTCTTATCTGGGATTATCTGCTTACGGCGATACTGTTATGAGTCAGGCGGTTATCCAGTTCAAAGATGTTGTGAAGTCATTTGGCCCACAGACCATTCTTGACTGCGTGAACCTGACGATCAATTCCGGCAAGACCACGGTTATCGCCGGGCCGAGCGGCCAGGGGAAGAGTGTGACCATGAAGCTCATCCTGGGGCTTTTGCGACCGGATTCCGGGCAGATTTTGGTGGGTGGGCAAGATATCTCCAAGATGCGCGGTAAGGCGCTGAACGGGATTCGGACAAAATTCGGCGTCCTTTTTCAAGGGTCGGCGCTTCTTGATTCC
>JAZDIS010000294.1:0-5654 GCA_043804705.1 Pseudomonadota bacterium
GAACCTGCCGGAGAGGAGCAACACGCCCCGGCAGTGGTTGAAAACGGGCAGCCACTGCGCACCCGCTTTATATTGGCATTCCAAAATGATGGCATCGTAACAGCTTGTTATTTACCCCACCAAAGGCGCGGCGCAAGCCTCCAACGGTAACTGTTCAGCAGCGCCGCTTCGCTGCTGCCACAGATGCGCGTGTCAATTGTCGGCAGAAGTGTCCGACAAAGAGGCCTGCGGAGTGGCTATTGCACATGAGCCGGCCGATGACAGGTAAGCGAGCCTGCGAGACTCCGAAGCAGAGGTGGTGCTGCTGGACAGTTACCTATCAGCTTTCATTCCTGCGCAGGAAGGTTGGCCGGTCGTAGTCCTGCTCGTTTAAAACATTGTTGGCATAGGGTCTGTGCATGCCGTTGGCCACGGCGCGGCCCGCGGCCATGCCCTGCTCGCCTCTTCTGAACGGTAGCGGCTGCGCGGCAGGCTCCCGTTTTTTCGGCATGAGCTGCACCCTGTCTGGCAACTCTTCGATTTCCTCCACTGTATCGCGGATACCTGTGGCAATGACGGTTACCTGCAACTCATCCCCCAGGTTCTCGTCAAAGATAACGCCCAGGATGATATTGGCGTCTTCATGTACTTCCTGATAGATCTTGGTGGTTGCCTCGGTCACTTCCGGCATGGTCAAGGTCTCCCGGCTGGCCGAGATATTGACCAATACACCCTTGGCGCCGTCGATGCTGATATCCTGCAAAAGCGGGCTGTTGATCGCCATGTTCACCGCTTCCACGGCCCGGTTTTCGCCCACCCCATAGCCCGAGCCCATGAGGGCCTGACCCATTTCGTTCATGATCGCCCGCACGTCGGCAAAGTCGGGGTTGATATAACCGGGAAGATTGATCAGATCGGTGATGCCTTTCACCGCCTGCACCAAGACATCGTCGGCCATCTTCATCCCATCGATAAAGCGGGTCCCTTTCTGACTCATGGAAATCAGGCGGTCATTGGGAATGGTGATGATGGTGTCCACATGCTCTTTCAGATTCTTCCAGCCAAGCTCGGCGTTTTTCATCCGCGCCCTGCCCTCGAAGGCAAAAGGCTTGGTCACTACGCCCACGGTCAGCGCCCCCAGCTCCTTGGCAATCCTGGCTATAACCGGCGCGGCCCCGGTCCCGGTTCCGCCGCCCAATCCGGCGGTGACAAAAACCATGTCACAGTCCTTCAACTGCTTTCTGATTTCATCAATGGACTCCTCCGCCGCCTCGCGGCCCCTTTCAGGGTTGGCCCCGGCCCCTAATCCCTTGGCGATATTCTTGCCAAGCTGCAACCGGACATCGGCCTTGGATTTCTCCAAATCCTGAATATCGGTATTGCCGGCAATGAACTCCACCCCGAGGATGTTGCTGTCCACCATGGTGTTGACCGCATTGCCACCGCCGCCGCCAACGCCAAAAACCTTGATCTTTGCCCGTGACTCTGCTTCCGCGAATTTAAAAGTCATATCCTGCTCTCCCTGTTCAAGGTCATTGACCTACTCCCCAACATCGCCTGGCGCTTGATGAGCGTGTTTATACTATCCCCTTAAACCAGTCCTTCATCCGACCGGTGACTCTCCCTACCACTCCTCCCTTGGGCCGCTTGAATCTCTCACCCGGCCCATTTTTCATCCCATAAATAACCAGGCCAACCCCGGTTGCCCACTGCGGCGTACCCACCACATCCACTACCCCGCCGATATTTTCCGGACGGCCAATGCGGACCGGCAGGTCAAAAATCTGTTCCGCCAGTTCTTCCATGTTGTCCAAAAGACAGGAACCGCCGGTCAGCACCATGCCGGCATTGATCATTTCCTTGTACTTGGAATCCAGCAATTCCTGGTTGATGAGAGTGAGCATCTCCTCAACCCGGGGCTCAAGGATCTCGCCCATGACCCGGCGGGAAAGCTTCCGGTTCTTTCTCCCCCCCACGCTGGGAACCTCTATGACCTGATCCTTGTCAATGAGCGAGGCCAAGGCGCTGCCGTACTCCTCCTTCAGCCTTTCCGCCTCCTTCTGAGGGGTGCGCAGCCCAATAGAAAGGTCGTTGGTCAGGTTCTGCCCGCCCAGGCCAAGAACAAAGGTATGCTTGATGGTCCCATCGGCAAAAATCGCCAGATCCGCAGTGCCGCCGCCGATGTCCAGCAGGCCGACCCCCAGTTCCATTTCTTCCCTGGTCAACACGGCGCCTGCCGAGGCCAGGGGTTCAAGCACCACGTCCGTCACCTGGAGACCGGCGCGGTTGCAGCATTTGACGATGTTATGCACCGCGGTTGCCGAACCGGTCACAATATGCACATCGGACTCGAGGCGGACACCGGTCATGCCGATGGGATCCTGGATATCGGCCTGGCCGTCCACCATGAACTCCTGGGGCAACACATGGATCACTTCCTGGTCCGGCGGAATAGGCACGGCCCGGGCCGCATCCACCACCCGGTCGATGTCGTCCTGCTTGATCTCGTTATGCTTGATGGCGATCAGACCATGGCTGTTGAAGCTCTTGATGTGGCTTCCGGCAATGCCCACATACACCGCGCCGATCTCGCAGCCGGCCATGCGCTCCGCCTCTTCCACCGCCTGCCGGATCGAGTGGACGGTGCTCTCGATATTGACCACCACTCCCCGGCGCAGCCCAACCGACGGATGCCTGCCTATGCCGATAATGTCAACCCGGCTATCATGGACCTCGCCCACCACCACGCAGATCTTGGTGGTGCCGATATCCAGCCCGACAATCAGATCGCCACGTTCTTCTTGTGCCATTTGCTCACCTTTGGTCGATCCCGCAAAAAAATGCGCCACCGACGGTTATCACAATCCAACCTGTTGCTTCTTTGCTTCGGCCCGGCAGCCTATACCACCGGCTCGTCAAAACCCACCAGGACTTGGTTCCGCCCATAATCCATTCTGACATAGGCGGCTTTTTCAAATTCCTTGCTCTTGTATAACTTGTACAACACCTTGGTCAGCCAGTAATACTGGGTGCCGACATTGCCGGCCTTGAGATGGATGGGAAAAGGCCGGTCCACCAGATAGAGGGTGATATTTTCATCCCCGTTCACATGGAGCTCCGAGATATTCTGTTTCGGCAGGATGGAACTCCCCTGGCCCGCGTATCTAATGAACTGCAGGGCTTCGCCCAGCTGCGAATCCTTGAGTGTTCGCGGCCATTCCTCCCTTTTCAACCCGGTGATGATGGGATAGTCCATGTCCTCTGGCGGCAGCACCTGGGCAAAGGCAACCCCGTTCTGATCAAGATAAAACAGGCCGTTCTCCAGGCTGACAATGGCCACCGGCAGACGCTCCTTGACCACGATGGTCAACCGGTTAGGCCAGTCCCGGGTAATCTCCGCCGACTCGATCCATTCATGGGCCTCGATCCCGGCCTTCACCTTCTTGGTATCAAGGGCCAGCAGATTGCTGTGCACGTCCACCCCGCTCATTTCAAGAATGAGGTTCTTGGTGGTCCGCCGGCAGCCCTGGATGCTGGTGGCGGTTATCTGGAAAAAATCCGAGCGGCCCAAGGCCTTATAAACGATAAAGCCGACTACGGCAAAGCCTGCCACCAGCAAGAGAAACCCAACCCCAAGAATGGCCAGTTTTTTTCTGAGGTCCAGGGTCCGGCTTTTCTTGCCGCTCCCGTAGCGCTGCTGTATGGGCTTACCCTTTTGCAAAATCGTCTCTGCCCCTTTTCGCCTTCCCGTTTAAAGGATGTGAACTTCCGGCTCCAGCCGGACACCGAACCGCTCGAAAACCTTTCCCTGAACAAGACGCATCAAATCGAGAAAATCCTGGGCCGTGGCCGAACCGGTATTCACCAGAAAATTGGCATGCACCCCGGAAACCTCGGCGCCACCGATGCGGACACCCTTTAACCCCGCGTCCTGGATGAGCTTGCCGGCGGCGGGGAAGCCAGCGGGATTTTTAAAAAACGAACCGGCGTTGGCCAGACCCTGCGGCTGTTTTTCTTTCCGGTCACGCATCAACTGACCGCATCGTATATCAATGGCCTGCCGATCCCCAGCCTGCAACAAAAACTCCGCAGCCACCGCAATCATCCCCTCTGTTTCCAGATGCCGGTACGAAAAGGCCAGATCGCCTTTTTCTCTTTCCAAAAACTCTCCGGACCCGCGCAAAAAAGTCACCGAGGCCAGGATATCGCGCATCTCCATGCCCCAGGCTCCGGCATTCATGACCACTGCCCCACCCACCGAACCGGGAATGCCCGCGGCAAATTCCAGTCCCTGCAAACCTTGGGCGGCGCACCAGTTGACCAGCTTCATCAGGCTGCAACCGGCTTCAACCTGCACCAGAATCTCGCCTCCCTTTCCCCCTGCCCGCTGTTCGATGGCCGCAAATTTCCGGCCAAGCATGACAACGACCCCGGCAAAACCTGCGTCGGAAACCAACAGGTTGCTGCCCCTGCCAATGACCCGCCAGCAAACACCAAGCCTTGCCAGCACCGCGAGAAGGCCCTGCAATTCCGCCCGGCTTGCCGGCATGGCCACGGCCTTGGCCGGGCCGCCCACCTGCAGGGTGCACCAGCGGGCCATCGGGCTGTTCCATTCGATCTCGCCGGACCAGAGGTTGCGCAGTTGCTCCGGCCAGTTGTCCACCCTTTTCTCCATCGGCTTCTGCCCCCGGAATTTCAAGGCCGCCACGCTGCCAAGGTGCGCTTGCAGATTGCAAGCCCTAGCAGCCGGCATGCCCCTGCTCCAGTTTCTGCAAGAGTTCCTCACCGGCCTGGTAAATATTCCCGGCCCCCAGCGTCAGGACAATATCGTCCGCCTGCACCATGCCCCGCACCGTGTGCGCCAGGGATTCCACCTCCGCAACAAAATAGGCGTTTTTCTGACCGTGCAGCTTGATTTCCTGCAGGAGCGAGGAACCGCTTATTCCCTCAATGGGAGTCTCGCTCGCCGCATAGATCTCGGTCAGCAGCAGAATATCCGCCTCGTGGAAGGCGGTGCTGAATTCCTTGAACAATCCCGCAGTCCGCGTGTAGCGATGGGGCTGAAACATGACGATGAGCCGCCTTCTCGGCCAGGCCGAACGCATGGCCGCCAAAGTCGCCCTGATCTCTGTGGGATGGTGGCCATAATCATCAATAACCATGACCCCGTCAACCTCTCCCTTGATCTGCAAGCGCCGCTGAACCCCGCTGAATGTTTTCAGGGCCTCGCGGATGACCGCAAAGGGGATATCAAGCTCCAGGGCCACGGTTATGGCGGCCAGGGCGTTGTAAACATTGTGCTGCCCCGGGACATTGAGAATTATCTCCCCCAGAACCTCCGTATTCCGGCAGACCTCGAAAATCGAGGTCAACCCATGGGCCGCCACGGCCCGGGCGTGCACATCGGCCTGGCTGGTCAGACCGTAGGTAATGACCCTTTTTCGGATTTGGGCGAGAACCGAAGCCACATTCGCATCGTCCAGACAGACAACCGCCGCCCCATAAAAGGGGAGCTTCTCGATGAATTCCAGAAAAGCGGCCTTGATCTCTTCGATATCCCGGTAATGGTCCAGATGCTCCAGGTCGATATTGGTGACGACTTCAAGAACCGGCGACAGTTTCAAGAAAGAACCGTCGGACTCATCCGCTTCGGCAACCAGGAATTCGCCCTCGCC
>JAZDIS010000295.1:0-3457 GCA_043804705.1 Pseudomonadota bacterium
CAGGTTTTGGGTGTTCTGGAGGGTTTCGGTCAATGCCTCGGAACGAACTCTCTGACGGTTTTCTTCAAAGGCCTGGGCTTCTTTGTCGGACAATGAAAAACTTATTTTTTCACCTTCTTCACCCACTCCTTGCAACTTATATCCCCCGCCAGTTTTTGCACTTACAACCCAAAGATTGAGACCGCCACTACTGCTTGCATATGCCTCCAAAGCCTCTCTTTTCTTCTCATCCCTAACCATCGAAAACGCCGAGCCATTGTCCACACTCTGGGACCATTTTTCCGCTTCGGCATTGCTGAGCTGTTCGCTGAAGGAGCGGGCCTCGGTGCTGGTACGGCTGTCCTGCCTGAGCCGGTTGTGCATATTGGAATAATTTTCGCTGCTGGCCAGGGAGTGGGCCGCTTTTTCCAGATTACGTTCTTCCTGTTTCCGGGCAAAATTCATATCCATGTTTCTAACATTGGCGCTGGTCACGTTCTCTTCTCCGTCCCTGCCTTCGGTCACCAAGGTTCCGGCACCACCTGTGTAAGTGGCAACGCTCGCTCCATCAGCTCCTGCCTGATCCTGCCTGACAAAGCCCTGGCCGGTCATTGCCTTGGTACTGCTGAAAACGAGATTGCCGGCATGATCGGTGCTCATCTGGGCCGGGCCCTGGCCGCCACCGATGGATCGATTGGCGGTAAACATGGATTTGGCGGCCTCGATATTTCCCATTCCCTGAGGAATGACACCGGCGTCCCGGGCCGCATCCAGGGTCTGCCAGTCCGCCGCCGTTGATTGCACGCCCTTGTGGGCCTGCCACTGACGGCTTGCCGCCTGGGAGGAGAACCCGTAATGATTGGCCATTTCCAGGGGCACCGTGGCACTAATCTGCTGATCGAGGGCCGTAGCCTTACCTTCAGGAGTGAGCAGTGCCCCGGCCTTTGCTCCGGCTCCCTGAATGGCGGATTGCAGACTTCCTGCCATCATGGCCATGGCATGACCGCCGAAGCGGATCAGCATCATGGATAGAAAACTCGCCAGCATGATGCCCGACGATCTGACAATGCCGAACATGGCCAGGGCCTTGGTGGATGTCTCGGGCAAGGTGACACAGGCATAGAGGCCGAGTCCGCTCTGACGGATATCCTCGTAGGCTTCAACTGCGTAATCCAGGGCCGCTCCATGGAGGATCGCATCAGAGATTCCCCACGTGGTTAGGAACACAAAAAAACCTGCCATCACGGAAAGGGCTTTACCCAACAGAGGTGTGGGCAGAAACAAGGCCAGAAAGGGGATGAGGCCGATAGCCACTGCGGTCATGATCGCCCGCATTACCGGCAGCCACTCATTCATGGCGGCGGCCATGCCCAGGCCGGAAGAAACCACTTGCCGATTGGTCTGTAGAAGCATGGCGGTTTGTGGATCAGCCTGGTCGAGTACCTGGAAGATGAGGTTTGTAAGACTGGCCTGTCTGACAAAGTTTTCCGGAGTTACCACCATGCCGGTGGTCTGGGTCAGTGTGTCGCTGATCAGGCTCCGGCAGGTATTGAGTTCTGCGGCGTTGTTCGGATCGAACATCGAAGCGCCGCACACGCTTCGTACCGCATCGGTGAAGGTGGCTGCGTTATTATAAATGGGGAAGAGATTCGACCAGGCAGATTGGCAGGTCATGGTCTGGCCCTGGGGATTTGCTGCATCGTAGTAAACGGTGAACACCGCCGGGCTATTGGCCTTGGCCAGTTCCGGCAGAAAGTCGGAGGTGCCGTACAGCATAGTGTCGGCGGAAAAGGTGGTTCCTGGCCTGACCATCTCGAACATGACGCAATCCTTGAAATAGCCGGCCATGCTCTGCTTGGCGTAGGCATCCTTGGGGCCGGCGGCCATGACTGCCTTGAGAGCGGTGAAGCCGATACCGCCTGCCGCTTCCTGATACTTGGCCCCCGGCACTGCGGCTGTATCTATGATATCCACCAGTCCGCGTTCAATCTTATTGAGGATGCCGGCGGTGGCGACCACCCCGTTGGGAATGCCGCCGATGGTGTCGAAGCGATTCAAGACCGGATCGAATATAGTGATCCTGCCCTTGGGCACGAACAGGCCGAGGTAGAGCACCACGCCGAACAGGACCGGCGCGGCCCAGACCAAGGGGACGATTCTGGCGCCGGTGGCCATCTTGACGGTAAAGGCCATGGCCCCGAAGACGATCCCGAGGACTGCTGCCGTAAAAAACAATCCCAGATAGCCGCCGTCGGAGAAGATGAGTGCCAGCTTGCGGAAGGCCTGGCTCACCGGTCCGAAGCCATTGTAAGTGTAAAACTCCATATCCAGAGCCCAGGCTGTATCGGCCGCACAAAAGACAATAAAAATGACAAGGACAGCAAGCGCCATCATTGAAGCCCCTGGACCCAAACTGTGGCGCAACCGGCAGCTCATCGTAAGGTTCGCTCCGCCACTCCGGCCCCGTATTTCTTGGCAATGAGGGCATACAACTGACTATCCACGCTCTGCATGTGGTTCAGGATCTTGAAAATGGTGGCAAGCTCAGTGGCCGAAGCGGAATAGCTTGCCCTGGAGGCAAGTTGCAGGCGGTATATCTTTTCGTTCATGCCGGCCACCTGATCATCGAGATTATCGGCAAAGATGGCGGCTTTGCAGTTTTCCGAGTCCTGGCCCGCGGCGGCACTCGACCTCTTGCTGAGCAGTTCCTTGGCCTTTTCCATGACCAGGGTGGCCCGGTTGTAGAGATCGACCAGCATTTGCAGGACGTAGGCCTTGGCCGTCAAATCTGAAAGGGTGGCGATGGTGGCCGCTTCCTGTTCCGTGCCCACAGCGGTTTTGAGCACCAGGCCCAGTGAGAGCGGGCTGTTTTGGATAAAGGAGGTATCCGTAGCATCGAGGGCAGCCTTGCTCTTTATCTTGCCGGCCACCGAATTCATCCTGGTCTGGACATAGCGCACCAAGTCCGCGTTGGCGTCGGCGATCTGGGCACAGACGCCGGCCGCGTCCTTGGCCATGACATTGCCCTCGATGAAGGCCTTGACATCATCCGGATTGTTCTGCGGACAGGGAGAGACAAAGGTGACCTTGAAGGCGTTGTCCGGTCCTTCGATGCGGATATCGCCGACCAGGCCCCGGATCAGACCGACATAATCGGCGGAAAGGGCAAGCTTGCCCACCCCCAGATTGTCAAGCAGAGACCCGCCGCTATCCGCGAGATTAGAGAGAAAAATTTCCTTGATCTCGGCATTACAGCCGGAGACTGCCCGCAGCACGTCGGGCTTCTGGGCCAGATTCCGGTTGGCCCGATCTTCCTCGGTGATGGTCTGGTAGAGGTCGGCCAGCCCCTGGCTCAATTTATTCTCCTTGATGGCGTTCCCCAACCTTCGCTCGATGGTGTCCATGGAGGCAAATCCTTGGCCGTCGCTGCTCTGTAGCACCGCCTTGATGTCTTTAGCTGCCGTGCATTCATCGAGCT
>JAZDIS010000296.1:0-6287 GCA_043804705.1 Pseudomonadota bacterium
GCCCATGCCTTTTTCCCTTTTTATGAGAATTGCCGATGATAGAAAAAATTATAACCGACTTGAAAAATATCTTTGTCTTCAAGGATACCACCCAGGTCGGGGATATTGTCCTGATTGTGGCCGAACGGATCATGTATGCCCTGGTTACCGGGATCGAGAGGGACTATGTTAAGAAAGATGAGTGGTGGCAGGTGAATTTGCAGCTGTTGACCATTCCTCCGCAGAAGGTCGCCTGGACCCTGCGTACGCCGCAGTTTACCGGGCAGGAGATTTTCACCATGGGTGGCGAGGAGCGGTTTGTCAAGGCCATCGACTTTGGCGGGGGTGGGGAGTTGGCGCCGAAGAATAGCGGTGGACAGATCGAGCCCGGGAAAAAGAAAAAACCCTTCCTGACAGTGATCAAGTAGGAGGGCCGCAGACGGGTCAGGCGCTTCTGCGGTAGCCGTTCATGACAAAGAAGTTTTCAGCCCTCTCCATCATCTGTTTGTGGCACTGGGGGCAATAGCCGTGTGAGAGCTGTCCCCCGGACCTGACAGTCTGTTTTGCCCAACCGTTGTGGCTTTTTGTTTTGTGACAGACGCAGCAGATTATTTGCATGATCGGTTCCTCATTGTCCTTTTGCTAACAGATCGGGATAATTTCAGGAAAACTTGATGGAAAAATGAGGATGAGCATGGCGCGGCCCGGAGGAGAAAGAGAGATTATCGCCCGCATTCGCCAGGCGGCCGGGAGTTCCGGTGATCTTGTGGCCGGGATCGGTGATGACTGCGCGGTATACAAAACGAGCCCGGACCGGGTCAGCCTGGTCACCACCGATACCATGGTGGCCGGGGTTCATTTTGATTTGGCTTGGCATCCTCCCTTTGCGCTGGGCCGGAAGGCGGCCTCGGTCAATATCAGCGATATTGCGGCCATGGGCGGCCTGCCCCGTTTTGCCTTGCTTTCCCTGGCTCTGACTCCGGACTTCGGGAGCCGGTGGCTGGATGCGTTCATGGCCGGTTTCCTCGCCGTGCTTTCCGAGCATGGGGTTGTGCTGATCGGCGGGGATACGGTGCAGAGCGGGCATGAGAGTGTGCTTTCCGTTACGGTGTTAGGGGAGATGGCCGAGGCTGAGCTGATTACCAGAAAAGGCGCTCGGGCCGGGGATGTGGTTCTGGTCAGTGGTTTCCTGGGCGAGGCGGCGGGTGGTCTGGCTTTGTGCCGGAGGGGGCTGGTCCATGATCCCGGCTGGCAGCCCCTGATTGCCGCGCACCTGGATCCCGTTCCCCAGGTGGCCCTGGGCCGGGTGCTGGCTTCGAGCGGTATGGTCCATGCCATGCAGGATCTCTCCGACGGCTTGGCCACTGATCTGGCCCATATCTGTACTGAAAGTGGGGTCGGGGCGGTGGTGCGGGAGGAAAAGATTCCCCTTTCGCCCCTGCTGCGCAAGGCGGCGGAAACCTGTGGCCAATCCCCTCTGGATTGGGCGCTTGCCGGGGGGGAGGACTACCAGTTGCTGATCTCCGCAGGCGAGCAGCAGGTTGCGGCGTTGTGCAGTCTGGTCCGGGAGCAAACCGGCAGGGAACTTTTTGCGGTGGGCCGCATTGTTGAGGGCCGGGGTGTTTTTCTTGAAGAAGCAGGCCGGCGCCGGGAGATCAGCTATCGAGGCTATGAGCATTTCAGATAACAAATCGGAAGTATCGCCTCTGCCGGCAGCATTTACCGTGCGGATCACCATTGGCCCCGAGGATGTGGACACGGCCTGCGACCTGATCGCGGCGCGGGCCGGGCTTGCCAAAAGCCGGGTGAAAGACGCCATGTGCAAGGGGGCGGTTTGGCTGACGGGCAAAAGGGGGGGCCGGAAAAGGCTGCGCAAGGCAACCGCGCAGCCGGGGCCCGGCGATGTTCTTGAACTATCGTACGACCTGCGGCTTCTTGCGGTGAAACCCCCGGTGGCCCAGTGTCTGCATGATGCCCGCCAGTACAGCGTCTGGCTGAAACCCGCCGGCCTGCTGGCCCAGGGAACGGATTACGGCGACCACTGTTCGCTGGTCCGTCAGGCCGAGGTCCATTTTCGGCTGAAGCGACCTGTCCTGCCCGTGCACCGGCTCGATCGGGAGGCCACGGGTCTGATGATCCTCGCCCACACCAAGGCGGCGGCAGCCAAACTTTCCAAGTTGCTGCAGGACAACGCCATCGACAAGCGGTACCGGATCACCGTGCTCGGCCGCCCCAGCCCGCAACAGGGGACGATCGAGCTGCTATTGGACAATAAGCCCGCCAGCACCGGCTATACCCTTACCTCCTATGACTCGGCCAGCGACACCTCCGTGCTCGAAGTCACCCTCAAAACCGGACGTCTGCATCAGATCCGCCGTCACTTTGCCATGCTCGGTCATCCCGTCCTCGGCGATCCGAAGTACGGGATCGGGAACAAAAACAGCACCGGCATGGAGCTTGTCGCCCATCGGCTCACCTTCCGTTGTCCCTTTACCAGGAAAGAGGTGTGCATCAGCCTCGATGAGCCGGTCGCCAAGGCTATTTTGTAGGCTTTTGGCCGAGGGGTTTGTGCAGGGCCGCAGGGCCGCCCATGAGTTGCATCTGCTGCCGGATATGCAAGGCCCGTTGACTGATGTAGCCGGAAGGCCGGCTTGCGCGTGAACGCAGAGGGCTGGGCAGGATTGCCGCCAGGAGGGAGGCTTCCGTGCTGTTCAGCTTGGCGGCGGGTTTGTGAAAATAGGCCTGGCTGGCAGCCTCGACCCCGAAGATGCCGGGGCCGAACTCCGCCACGTTGAGGTAGACCTCGAGAATGCGCCGTTTGGGCCAGAGACCTTCGAGCAGCAGGGTGAAATAAACCTCCATCCCCTTACGGATAAAGCTTCTTCCCGGCCAGAGAAAGAGATTCTTGGCAACCTGCTGGGAGATGGTGCTTGCCCCATGCACCCGTTTCCGGTGCTGATTGTGTTCCCAGGCCTTTTCGATGGCCTCAAAGTCAAAACCCATGTGGTTGAAAAATTTCTGGTCTTCGGAGGCGATCACCGCCAGAGGCGCATATGGGGAAATGCGCTTCAGATCGACCCAGCGGTAGCGGAAGCGGTATTCCTTGTCTTTCTGCCACAGGGAGGCGACCTGCCGCTGGATCATCAGGGAGCTGCCTGGCAGCGGAATCCAGCGGAAGAAAATTGTAATCGCCATGGTTCCCGCGAGACAGAGGATAAACCAGCGGAGAGCCAGACGGCTCAGCGAACGGAGCCGGCGGGGGAATTCCGTCTTTTTGCGCGGCAGGTCTGGATGAGGCATCGACGGCGAAGTTCCTTGGAGAGCAGCCTGCTTCAGGCGTTGCTCTCTGGTTCAGGCACGGCGGGCGGGGAGGCCGTGATACTGTTGATGATCTTTTCTTCGGTTTTTGAGAAACCGCTCACCATCGACATGGCCACCGTCGCCAGATATGGGATCGACTGGACCAGGAGAACCATGAGCCAGACCAGCAGATCCGCAGTCTCCGACCCTTGCGCCACCACGACGCAGATGGCCGCGAGCCAGAGAGCGATCATGATCAGGGCTTCTTCCCTGGCTGATTGCAGAGCCTGAAACAGGGCGTGGCGTTTGGCCCGTTTCGGGGTTCGGAAAAAAGGCTTGTCCTTGGTGAGAAAACCAAGGATGATCGCCTGGGAAATGGTGTGGGACAGGGAAAGGCCGGCCAGGGCCGAGGCAAGGGTCTGGCCCGCCGTGGCGCCGACCCGGGTCCGGTAGAGGTAAATCATCTTGCCCACCTTGAAAACAAAGAGGGTGAGCGGCATGATCGAGAGAATCACCAGGGGTGGGTCAACCTGGAGCGGAAAATAGACCATGCCCGTGGACCATCCCAAGGCGGCCACGGTGAAGAACATGTTCAGGCTGTCCGCCAGCCAGGGTATCCAGCCGGCAACAAAATGATACCGCTGTCCCCTGGTGAGGGCGGTCTTTCGGCCAAAGAGCAGGGCCTTGGCATGTTGTCGCAGGATCTGCACCGCCCCATAGGCCCAGCGAAAGCGCTGTTTCTTGAAATCGAGGAAGGTGTCCGGCATCAACCCCCGGCCATAGGTCTTGGGAATATAGGTGGCTTCATAGCCTCGCTCAAAGATCTTCAGGCCCAGTTCCGCATCTTCGGTGATGCACCATTCCGCCCAGCCTCCGACCTCTTGCAGTACGGATTTACGGACCATGGTCATGGTGCCGTGCTGGATGATGGCGTTACGTTCATTGCGGGTCAGCATGCCGATATAGAAAAATCCCTTGTATTCCGCGTAACACATGGCCTTGAAAAGGCTCTCTCCGTCGTCCCGGTAATCCTGGGGCGCTTGGGCGATGGCCAGGGAGGGTTTGGCAAACTGAGGGGCCATGTCTCTGAGCCAGTCCGGGGTCACGATGTAATCGCTGTCGATGACCGCTAGAATCTCGGCCTCCGGAGCGGTTTGTTCCAGGGCGAAGTTCAGCGCCCCGGCCTTGAACCCGGCCAGCGGGGCCACATGAAAGAAACGGAACTGGGGCCCAAGTTTCCGGCAGTGGGCCTCCACCGGTTGCCAGACTGCGGGATCCTTGGTGTTGTTGTCGATGACCAGCACCTCGTAGCGGGGATAGTCCAGCTGGGCCAGGGCGTTCAGGGTCTCGATCATCATATCGGGCGGTTCGTTGTAGGCAGGCACCTGGACGGAGACCATGGGCAGCTGGTCATCTTCCAGATGTTGCGGGGTAAAGGGGCGGCGCCACTGGGAGAGCCAGGTTGCCTCCGCCCATTCGTGGGCCTCAGCCAGGAGAACCACCACGACTCCGATCATGCCGATGACCATGAGGATGCCGATGAGGATGGTGGTAGGGTTCAGGTACTGTCTGGTGTAAGTGTAAACGATCCACACCGCCCCGGTGGCGGCGCCGAAGGCAATGGTGGCAAGAAAGCTGCGGCCTCGGGTGCGCAGGGTTTTGCTGTCGATCAGGAGAAAGGCGAAGGTGATGATGGCGATTATCGCCGAGATCCCGGCCAGCAGACGCCATTCCGGAATTCTGACAATGGGTTCGGTAAAGGGGAATTTCGGCTGGCGGTTGACATCGTATACGCCCCAATACGCTCCCACCGAGCCCTCGCTTCCCTGTTTCCAGGGCTGGTCAAAGGCCTCCATGACATAGTAGGTATATTTTTCCTGTTGGGCCTTGGCCAGAAACCGCCGGAGAAAAATGGCTTCGTTGGCCGGGGAGGCCACGGCGAGCTGACGGGTTCTGCCGTTGCTGGGCCAGCCCACCTCGCCGATGATCACCTGCTGGTCCGGGAATTTTTGTTTCAGCATGTTCATGTGCTTGACGATGTAGTCAATGGACGCGGTCATCTCCACCCCTTCCCAATAGGGCAGCATGTGGGTGGCGATGTAGTCCACGTGTTCGCCTAGCTCCGGATACTTCATCCAGATGTGCCACGGTTCGGCCGCGCTCACCGGAACATCAATGGCCTCCTGCACCCGGTCGAGGTAGACGATGAGCTGTTCCGGGGTCAGATCGCCCCGGAGAAGCGCTTCGTTGCCGATGACGATCCGGATTACATTCCTGCGGTTCTCCTGGGCAACCCTGATGGCGGTCTCGATCTCCACCTCGTTTCTTTCAAGATCGCTGGTCAGCCAGGCGCCGAGGGTCACGTTGAGCCCGTGTTTGCGGGCCAGCCGGGGAATCTCCGCCAAAGAGCCTTCCATGGTATAGGTTCTGACCGCATGGGTTTTCTTGGCCAGCAGGGCCAGGTCGGCGTCGATCTCTTCCTCGGTGGGCAGGACGTGGTCTATGGCGCTCTGCCACTCGCGAAACGGTGAAAAGGAAAAACCCTGGATGCGGTTGGGCCAGCGGGGTTCCTGTTCCGGCTGGTTGACGGAGGCCCAGATGCTGCTGGAAATAACCGCGATCGCTATGGCAATGAGGATGTTTGCCCTGGTCATATGGTTCTCTTGTCGGGGAGATATTTTTGGTGGTGCACGGACTGCGGGCGGAGAGAACGCCACTGTGTAGACGGGCTTCTTTGCTGCCCGGCGGCGGATCCGGTCTTTGCGAGGATGTGCGGGGGAAAACCCATTTTTTGAATACGCGTATGGGTGGAAAGTGCTGGAAATTACACCATGAATAGTCCCACTATATACGTCTGAAGGGTGCTGCTTGTCAATCCTGTTCGTGGGGAGGATGGTTTTTTTCGGTAGAATCAACTTCAAAGTATCTTGAGGAACATCCTATATTCCCCCGTCAAGAGGAAATCGCTCTTGGGAAATATCCTGTAAAATAAGCCTGTTCTCTGCCGG
>JAZDIS010000297.1:0-2670 GCA_043804705.1 Pseudomonadota bacterium
TGCCAGGAATTCAGCCGAAATTCTTATGACAGCCAAGGCATAACTTTTTTTTATCGCTCCTTACTATCCGGGCTTCAGTGTCCGAGGCGTGGGGGACATGACAGGTCATACAGGTAAGCCGGCCATCTCCAAGGATTTTAAACTCACGGCTATCAATAACCATTCCCCGCTTGGGGTGCACATCCACGGGATGGGACAACACCTCTTTTGTTTGCGGATGACAACTGTAACAGACAACGGTATTGAGAAAATGGGAATCGGTCAACGGCAGATGTTCCGGAGGAATCCTGCCGGTCCGGCCACCGGATTCCTTAGTTGAAACAGTCAGCCCATCAACCGTCCCGATCTTCATGCTGATGGGTTGATTGGCGGCAAATTTCACAAAAAAACGGGTGTCTGCCCTGAAGTATTTTCCGGAAACCGTTACCCTCTCTTTCGTCTTTACTTTTTCCACGCCAGGCCGGCTAAAAAATGCATGGGTGGAAATCGTCAAGGGCGAAGAAACCGTTTTATTCCCAAAAATATCCTGCGAAGCAGCAACAAAACTGTACGTTCTGCGCGGCAGCAGATCCGTCAGCAGCACTTCATGGTGCTTGGTCAGCCAAGGGTAGACAATGCTTTTGCGCGCCGAATCGTTTTCACCATACAACACCGTCGAATCCGTGACCCTCTCGGTCTTCCAGGTGATCCGCGCTGTCAAAAAAACACCCTGCTTGACCTCCTCCACCCTGAGCTCTGAGATTTCAGGCGGTCTGGAAACAACAACCAGCTGTTCAGCCTCGGAAAGATTGGGCACCTGCACCTCGGTCCGCAACATTTTCCCTCCAAGCCCTTCCGCCTGGACGATGAGTTTCTTGCCTGCCAGAGCTGACGGGATGGAGAACCAGTACTCCGTGTCCTGCCGAGGAAAGTTCCCGGCCAGCCATTGCACCTGGTTCTCCCCGTCCTTGGCAATACTGATTCGATCCGTCCCTGATTGGACGATATGGCACACTGCACATTGTTTATCCCTGACCGGGGCATGCACATAGCGCTTGTCCGCCGTGGCATCACACACCTTCCGGTGACAGACACAGCACTGCTCAGGCCCGGTCACCCCACTGGCCATTACCCCATCATGCCTGACCAAAAAGAAAGTCACGACCAGCAGTCCTGCCAAGAGGCAGTGCCGCCACGGATAATTTCGCAAGATTTTCTTCATCTTTTTCCGTTTTCCACGTTCAGGGCACCGATAGGGGGAGGTATGATCCGTTACGAAATAGGCATGGCCGCCAACAGCAGCGGCTGCGGCGCTGCTGTTTTAAAACGGCAGCTTACTGCACGACGAGAAGATGCTGAGGTCTGGCTCCCAGTTCGACATGCTGAACAACCCGGTTTGCCGTCTGATCTATGACGGCAATCTTTCCCGTGGCCTGTTCCGCGACATAAGTCCATTTATGTCTGGCGGAAACCGCCATTTCCAGAGGCATCCCGCCCACCCGGATATCCCGGACCATTGCCTGCTGCCGAACGGCAAGCAGGGAGACCGTACTATCCAGAGAGTTGCTTATGTATATCCGGTTATCGCTCTGCACCAAACGCCGAGGCCCGAAACCTACATTGAGCCTTTTGCTGATCTGCCTGCTGCGCAAATCATAAATACCCACGGTGTTCGATGCACTTTCAGCCACATAGAGATAATTGTCCGTGGCGAGCAAACCGTCCGGCCCATTGCCCACCGACAAGGTTCCCCGGGTAGTCAGGGTTTCCGGATCAAACAGATACACCGTCTGTGAAAGGCCGGAAGAGATGGCCAGTTGCTCAGGCCCGGAAAGCCAGAGCAAAAAACGCGGTTTGTCGCTCAAACGGACGCGCTTGTCCAGAGTGCCTTGAAGCAAATCGATCCTGAGCAGGGAATCCCCGTCTTCATCAAGGACATATCCCCATCTTCCATCGTTGGTTACCAAATAGGAAGGATTGACGCTCATGGGAATCTTGATCCGGTCAATAATCCTGTTGGTAGCGGCTTCCACCACGAAAATTGCGGCACTCTCCGTGGCCAGCACATACAAGCGCTTGCGCTCCGCATCATAGGCCATGTATGTGGGCCTGCCGTTTATGGCCAAGGAATCGCAAACCCGATTATTATCAGTCCGGACCAGATATACCGTATCAATGTCCGGACAACTCACATAGGCCAGATCCGCAAGCAGGGGGGGCTGAGCCCGCAGAACCGCCAGGGCCGGGGCGAAAAAGGCGCGTTCCCGCACCGAGGCCTCCTCGTCCCAAGCCAGAAACAGAGAACGGCTCTGTCCCGCCTCCAGGCGGAAGTCGCCTGGCAGGGGCAGATCCAGTACCGGTTCCGGCACGGACAGGAACACCTTGCCGTCCTGCCGGACCCGGCCGGCCCGGTTCACCGTGAGGCGCAGGCTGGTGTAGCCGCCGGCCGGCACCACTCCTCGGACCAGGAAACGCTGCCCCCCCATGATCTCGCCTGCGGAAAACTGCACCGGCTCCGTGCTCAGGGCCACCAACCGGTTTTCCGCCACAAGCTCCACCGAGCCCAGCTCCATCCACAGTCCTAGCGACTCGGGGTTGGCGAGGTGGAGGAATATGGAGAGCAGGGCTTCGTCCCCGGCAGGGGGCCGGGCCATGGCCAGTAAGGGGGAGCGGGACGGAATAGTGGTCTGG
>JAZDIS010000298.1:0-2089 GCA_043804705.1 Pseudomonadota bacterium
TGGACCCCAAGGGCTTTCCCAGGTGAGTTCTCCCGGCTTGCTCCCCTTCCAGAGGGCGAAATCCATGGGGTGTTCTTTTTTATCGTTCACCGAGATGCGGGCGCCTGCCTGCATGTCTTCCAGGTTGCTGCCGGAAAGGGAGCCGTAGCCGCCGAAACCGGTAACCCTGAAGTAGACATCGGTGTCAACCTGGTAGGCAAGTCCTTTGCGGATGAGATCTTCGATCAGTTCGATTATCTCAGGCAGATGTTCGGTGGCCTTTGGCTCGATGGTGGGGGGGAGAATACCGAGGCTGGCCATGTCTTCATGAAACATGGCAATGAAACGGCTGGATAGTTCTTCGCAGGTGGTGTTCTGTTCCTGGGCCCGCTTGATGATCTTGTCGTCAATGTCGGTGAAGTTGCGGATAAAGGTGACCGCGTAGCCCCGGAAGCGGAGATAGCGGACGATCATATCGAATACCAGGGCTGACCTGGCATGACCTATATGGCAGTAGTCGTAGGCGGTGATGCCGCAGACATAGAGCTTGATTTTCCCCTCTTCCAAGGTGACAAGGGGGGCTTTTCGACCGGTTTTGGTGTTGTAGATCTCGATACTCATGGTCTGTTCCATCGAGTTGATATGCGCGACAGGGAAAGCCGGGACAGGTCTGGAGACCGGCGAGCACCTGTCTCGTGTCCCCAATTTTTTCGCCTTATTCCAGGCAATTGCCGGTGTTGATCCGCATTTTAATAAAGGAGTTAGCCCCTTTGTGAAAAGATATGTTATATACCCGTTTCCAGGAAAGAGGGCAAGTCTTGTTGCGTGCATATGCAAACATCCAGGCAGGGTTTTCGCTCCAAGCGGAGCAGTCACAAAGGAGTTTTTCCCATGGAGATAATCGAGCAGCGCAGCCTTGAAAACGATATGACCTTGACCGTCTATGACCAGTCAAAAAAAATGGCAGGAGACCGGTGGCTGATCAAGATTATCTGCGAGGCGGAACTTCCGGTTGATGACGGTTTTTTTTCCCGTGTGCCCGAGGCGGATCTTGACTTGCAGTCGGAGATCCAGGAGAAGATGGCAGGGTCGGTAAAGTTTTCGGCCACCAAGGAGAGGACTTTTATTGCCGAAACCGAACGGGCTGCGCTGGTGGAACTCATGGTGGCTGATATTTTGACCAACATGGTGACCTATCTGAACAAGCCGGGCTTTCCGGAAAAGCTCTTTGCCCGCAAATATGAAGAGATGCGGAAAGCCTGCGACACGGCCCGGCATTACCGGCTCCTGCAGAATGAAGACCGTGATGGAGACGATGCCGATGAGGGGCCGCCGGATTTTTCCGCCTGCTTTAAAGGGTAGGAAAAGGGCGGGAAGACAGGGCTGTCGCCCATGTTTTATTCTTGACAAACTTCCCTGATCACATAATATTCGCCTTTTTAGGCTGCCGGGAATCCGGGGTATTTCAGTTTTTTTGGGTCTGTATTATTCGCGCTCTATCCATTTGCCAAGGTCCGGGAACGATGTTGGCTGCTTTTCATAAACAAAGGAGAAACGATGAAAGTTCTGATCAGTGACAACCTGTCGCCCATTGGTGTTCAGATTCTCGAGGAGGCCGGGCTTGAGGTTGATGTGAAAACAGGCCTTTCTCCGGAGGAGCTTAAAGCCATAATTCCTGAGTACGATGGTCTGGTAATCCGCAGCGCTTCAAAAGTCACCGAGGAGATCATCGCCGCAGCGGAGAAGCTGCGGGTCGTCGGGCGGGCCGGGATCGGCCTTGATAATGTCAATATCCCCGCGGCAAGCAAGAAGGGGATCATCGTCATGAACGCCCCGGACGGCAACGCCACCACCGCGGCGGAACACGCCATCGCCATGATGATGTCGCTGACCAGAAACATCCCCCAGGCCACCGCCTCCATGAAGGAAGGCAAGTGGGAGAAGAAAAAATTCTCCGGCCGGGAAGTAACCGGCAAAACCGTGGGCATTGTCGGGATCGGCCGCATCGGCAGCATTTTTGCCGAGCGGGCCCAGGGGTTGAAGATGAAGGTTATCGCCTTTGATCCCCATATGCCCAAAGAGCTGGTCGAGAAGATCGGCGTGGAGCTGG
>JAZDIS010000299.1:0-2923 GCA_043804705.1 Pseudomonadota bacterium
CTGGCATCGTACCTTCACCTCCACTTCGGCAGCTGCCCGGAGATGGCGGGCGCTTTTGTAAAAAACTGCTTTACATTCGTAGCGATCCAGCACGAATCAAAATTGTCATTCCCGAGGGTGTAATCGGGAATCCAGACTGCAAAACCATGGATCCCCGATAGAGTCGCTCGGGGATGACAGACGATTTTGCAAACAGTTCAGATTATGCCGAATAGTTACATACATTCAAACAATACTGGCAAAAAGGAGTTTTTTGTGAAGACCCAGATTGAACTGGCCCGCGAGGGCATCCTGACCAGCCAGATGGAAACCGTTGCCCGGGAAGAGAATATCTCGCCGGATTTTATTCGCCGCATGGTGGCGGAAGGCAAGATCGTCATTCCGTGGAACCACATCCGCAAACCGAAAGTGGTCGGAATCGGCAAGGGCCTTCGGACCAAGGTGAATGCCTCCATCGGCACCTCATCGGACATCGTCGACTACGGGGCCGAGATTCGCAAGGCACGGGTCGCCCAGGAAGCCGGGGCCGACACCCTGATGGAGCTTTCGGTGGGTGGCGACCTGGACCGGGTGCGGCGGGAAGTGATCGCCGCGGTGGATCTGCCGGTGGGGAACGTCCCCCTCTACCAGGCCTTCTGCGAGGCGGGCAGGAAGTATGGCGACCCGAACAAACTGGACGAAGAGATGCTGTTTGACCTCATCGAACAGCAGTGTGCCGACGGCATGGCCTTCATGGCCGTCCACTGCGGCATCAACCGCTGCACTATCGAGCGGCTGCAGCGTCAGGGCTACCGGTATGGCGGCCTGGTGAGTAAGGGCGGGGTGAGCATGGTCGGCTGGATGCTGGCCAATAATCGGGAAAACCCCCTCTATGAAAAGTTCGATCGGGTAGTGGAAATTCTCAAGCGCTACGATACGGTGCTCTCCCTCGGGAACGGCCTGCGGGCCGGAGCGATTCACGACTCTTCCGACCGGGCCCAGATCCAGGAGCTGCTCTTCAACTGCGAGCTGGCGGAAATCGGCCGGGAGATGGGCTGTCAGATGCTGGTGGAAGGCCCGGGGCATGTGCCGATGGATGAGATTGAAGGCAATATCCAGCTCCAGAAGAGGATGAGCGGTGATGCCCCCTACTATATGCTCGGTCCCATTCCGACCGACATCGCCCCCGGCTTCGATCATATCACCGCTGCCATCGGTGCGGCCCAGTCGTCGCGCTACGGTGCGGACCTCATCTGTTATATCACCCCGGCGGAACACCTGGCCCTGCCGAACGAGGAAGATGTCCGGCAAGGCGTCAAGGCGGCACGGATCGCCGCCTATATCGGCGACATGAGCAAGTACCCGGAGAAGGGGCGCGAACGGGACCGGGAGATGAGCAAGGCCCGCCGGGACCTGAACTGGGAAAAGCAGTTTGAACTGGCGCTCTTTCCCGAAGATGCCCGGGCCATCAGAGCCTGCCGCATGCCGGAAGACGAACAGACCTGCACCATGTGCGGCGACTTCTGCGCCTCGCGAGGTGCGAACGCGCTGTTTTCCGGCTACCTGCGGGGAGATAAGCGGTAGTTTATTTCGCCCCGTACGTAGGGGCAGGCCCCTGTGCCTGTCCACAACAAGGGCACCCACAGGGGGGTGCCCCTACAGTTTCTGCCATTTCCGGCAACCCTGTTCACGGAGGTTTTGATGTTGCGATTGCTTCTTTTTCTGGGACTGCTGCTGATCGCCGCTCCGGCCCACGCCATGCACATTTCGGAAGGGATTTTACCCCTTCCCTGGGCACTGACCTGGTACGCGCTCGCCCTGCCCTTTGTGGCACTGGGGATCCGCCGGCTGAACATGCTGGCCAAAGAGGACCTGTCCATCAAGCCCCTGGTCGGGCTGATGGCGGCAGTCGTGTTCATCATCTCCTGTATGCCGGTACCGGTCCCGGTCGCCGGCACTTGCTCCCATCCCTGCGGTACGGGGATGGCGGCAATCTTGCTGGGGCCCTTTGTCAGTTCGCTGATCGCGGCAGTTGCTCTGCTGCTCCAGGCGCTGTTCCTCTCCCATGGGGGACTTTCCACCTGGGGCGCCAATATCTTTTCCATGGGAGTTATCGGTTCCCTGGCCGGTTATTGCACTTTTAAGGGCCTGCGAGCCATGGGTGTCCCGCTGGGACTGGCCGCCTTTTTTGCCGGACTCCAGGCAGATTGGGCCACCTACCTGACAACATCCGTGGAGCTGGCTTCCGGTATCCGGGGCAGTGAGCCGTTCCTGCCGCTGCTGGAAAAGATTCTGCTCGCCTTTGTCCCGACGCAGTTACCCCTCGGCATCCTGGAAGGCGCCATGACCGCCGGAATGGTGATGCTGCTCTACCGGAAACGGCCGGATATCCTGGTGAAAATGCGGGTGATCAGACCCGAGGAGGTACAGGGAAATGGCTAGGAATGCTGGAAAAGCACACAGGGTACATCGCACAGGGAAAATCAGAAAGGCCCTTGCAGTAGCAGCTTTTCTGCCACTTGTAACCTGCAGCCTCGTTCCTCTGACCTTGTGCCAGAGCGCCTTCGCCGCTGACCAATGGCCTGGCGTCGACGAATCAGTTGTGGAAAAGTTCGCCTCGGAACGAGGAAGGGAAGCTCACGATCCGCTGATCAACACCGACCAGGGGGACCTGCTCCTGTTTGTTTTTCTCCTCGCCGGAACCCTTGGCGGATTTGCCGCCGGCTATTCCTGGCGGATGCTTATGGAAGGGAAAAAAACGGCTGCGGAAAGCGTAAAGAAAAAAAGATGATAAGCTACTTTATCAAGGACAGGAGAATCTCATGCGCTGTCCGAAATGCGGCCATGAACAACCTGACGGAGCCAGCGAGTGCCAACTGTGCGGGGTGATCTTTTCCCGGATACACGGACCGGACACTGAAACACCGCGGCAGGTACTCTCCCC
>JAZDIS010000300.1:0-3236 GCA_043804705.1 Pseudomonadota bacterium
TACTTTTGCTATCGTTTCCACAATCAACATCCTCCAGTTCCTCCATGGTTAAATTTCCATGGAGTCGTTAACACGGGAGGGGTCAATTTTCGACGCCGATTTCTCTCATAAAGGGGTCATTATTCCACGCCGATTAACAAACAAAAACCACATTATCGGCGTAACATACTGAAACAACAGATATTGCAAGAAATCACAGGTCTCGCTAAAAATTACATTTTTGAACTATAACCAATTGCAGATACGACAAAATTGTACAACAATGTATTGCCACCCAAAAATGTCCGCCCATTGTTTTTTTTACTGACAACCACCCCCGGACCCGGCGCATACCCCCTTGGTGCAGGGCTGCCTCCTTGCCTTCAGCGCTCCCGGATTGCCGTCCTCGAATATCGCCTTGAGGCCATCGGCAATAAAGCCGCCCATCTCCACGGGACGAATGCCCGATTTCCGCAAGATTTCCCTGGGCGTCTCGCCAACCCCGCTCACCAGCACGGCCCGGCAATCGTTCAAGGCTCTGGCCAGCGAGGTCCAGCGCTGCAAGCCGCCGCCCCCCTTGGGCGCAAGCCGCTCCTCCTTCAACAGATATTCATCCCCTTTGCGCTCATAGATCTGGAAGCGGTTGGCCTCGCCAAGATGCTGATTCACCAAAACCCCCTCCATGGTGGCCACCGCCACATAGGGCCGGATCTCGGGAGGCAGTGGCGGGAGCTGGGCACAGGCCGACAGGCAGCCCCGCATCTCCTCGGTCCGGTCCTGATCGAGCAGCCCCACGGCGTCGGCCCGGCACCGGGTACAGTGCCGCATCTGGGGCAAGAACTTCTCCGCCTCGCTGCGCATAGCACCAACCTCCTCCTTGGACGGCTCGCGGATCGTGCCGAAGGGGGTTCCGACATTGGGAAACATGGCCATGCAGTTGAAGAGATCCGCGCCCAATCCCTGCATGGCCTCCGCGACTTTCAGGATATGCTGGTCGTTGATCCCCGGGATCAGGATGGAGTTGATCTTCACCGTGATCCCGTGCGCCTTCAGGGCCTTGACCGCCTCCAGCTGCCGGGAGAGCAGCAGCTCCGCCGCCTGGCGGCCGTGATAGGCAACCTTGCCGTCCCGCACCCAGCTGTAGATTTTGGCGCCCACCTCCGGATCAACGGCATTGATGGTAATGGTCACGTGGGAGACATTGAGCTTTGCCAGCTCAGGGATATAGGGGCCGATGGCCAGGCCGTTGCTGGCCAGGCATAAGATCATCTGCGGGAAATTTGTATTAATGAGACGCATGGTTTCCATGGTCGCCTCGCCATTAGCAAAGGGATCGCCGGGCCCGGCAATGCCGGCCACGGTGATGCGCGGCTCTTTTTCGAGAACCTTGCCCATGTACACCAGGGCCTGTTCCGGGCTCAGGATGGTGCTGGTCACCCCGGGCCGGGACTCGTTGACGCAGTCGTACTTGCGGTCGCAGTAGTTGCATTTGATGTTGCAGTTCGGGGCCACCGGCAGATGGACGCGGCCGGCCTGTCCCTTTATGGCCGGGTTGAAACAGGGGTGCTTGCTCAGGTCTTTGTGTATTTCGTGCATGATTCTCTCTCCCTTATTGATAGCTAAAAGCTGCTTTAATTTTCACATGTAGCTGTACCCAACCTCGGAACTGTCCTGCTTGGCCATGATCATGGCATTGGCGATCAGATCGAAGAGCTGCTGAGCCCCGTGGTAGCCGACATGCAGGAGCCGTTGGCCGCCCACCCGGTCGTGGATGGGGAAACCAACGCGGATGAGCGGAATATTCAGCCCCCGCGCCAAGGGATAGCCCTTGCTGTGGCCAAGAAAGAAATCCGGCTTCAGCTCCGCAGCCAACTCGCCGATCTCGTAAAAATCCATGCCCTCGTGGATCCGGGGCATTTCCACGGCAAAGCCCTCCACCGCTTTTTCAATGGCTTTAACAAAGCTGCCGGTGGCGCCGCCCGAGGCGCAGAGCACCGGCTGCACCCCGATCTCGGCAAGAAAGGAGGTCAGGCCGATGACCAGATCCTCTTCGCCGTACACAATGGCCCGTTTGCCGAACACGTACTTGTGGCCATCCACCAGGCTGTCCACCAGGCGGCCCCTTGCCAGGGCGTATTTCTCCGGCATGGGTCTGCCGGAAAGCTCACTCAACACCTCGAAGAACCGGTCCGTCTCCCTGATGCCCACCGGCATCCCCAGCCGTTGCAACTCCACGCCGTAACTCTTTTCCAGATATTTGCCCCCGGAGAGCTGATCCGGCAGGGTATGGCCAAACTCCACGGTTGCCTTGGCCCCGCCCATGGCCCGGATATCGCTGATCTTGGTCCCGCCCTTGGGGATCAGGGGGTAATCCCGCAGGGCCGGGCCGTCGAGGGTTTCGGAAAAATCAGGCAGCACGGTGGCAGTCAGGCCGCAGTCAGCCACGATTTCTTTGAGGCTCCGCAGATCCGCAGCCGAGAGAAAACCGGGCAGGATGTTCACCGTGGAGTTGGCTTCCGCCGCCACGGTTAACTGCTCCACCAGTCCCCGCACCGCCGCATGAAACCCCTCCATGTGGGTGCCCGAATAGCTGGGAGTGGAAACCTGCACCAGCAGCGGGCCGCCGTCCTGCATGAATTCCCGGCGGTACTCAAAGAGCAGCCGCTTCACGTCATCGCCGATGGTTTCGGTGAGGCAGGTGGTGGCGATGCCGATGAGCGCCGGGTGGTATTTTTCGGTCACGTTTTTTAAGCCCAGCTTGAGATTCGCTCCGCCGCCGTAGACCGCGTTCTTCTCCCCCAGCGAGGAGGAGGCGATGTCGATGGGCTCGTTGAAATGACTGATGATGTAGCGCCGCATATAGGTGGCGCACCCCTGGGATCCATGGAGAAAGGGCACCGCCCCTTCCACGCCCCGAAAGGCGAGGCTGGCGCCCAGCGGCTTGCACAGCTTGCAGGCATTGGTGGTGGAGACATACTGGGGAGGCATCTTGGTCATCTCGAACAACCTCTCATAACTATTGCGGGGCAGGTTCTCCCCTCATCCTGTCCTTCTCCCTCCGGGAGAAGGGACGCCTCGACACGGTAATTTTGCGGACTCCCCCTCTCCCCCAGGGAGAGGGCCGGGGTGAGGGCCCACCCCTGTCGCGTTCTTTCGCGGGCTTCGTGGCTATTTTTCCCCTCTGGGCACGAACCGCCACACCGGGCTCATCACCGAGCCGTACACTTCCTTGGCAAAGTTGAGCATCCCGGCAAACC